>CP074403.1 GCA_018388625.1 Nocardiopsis eucommiae
CACAGTTCGTATCACACGAAGACGTCTACCTCGCTGCGGTGGCGACCTGATTCGGCTCGTCTCTCGACCGGGATGAGACACACGTCTTCGGACCAGGAGGACAAACCCAGCCGTGTTCCTCGCGGGTATGACGTCCTCGCTAGTCACCAGCTGAGGTCTGCGAACGCCACCGGTATTACCCGGTAATAGACGCACGCGGTGTCGCGATCAAGAAGGGCACGACCCGGGCATCCCCTCGCGCGGGTCTGGATCCCCGCTCAGTGCGCTCAGTGCCACCAACCCAGCCGCTCGACGACACCCAGGAAGGCTCCAACCCCGGTGGCCGCAGCTGACACCACCCGGTATGGGAACCGCGTGATCCCAGCACCTCTGACTCAACGATCCGTTCCCGAAGCATCGTCATCAGAGCCTTCGAGCACCCGCTACCCCCGTTCCGTCGAGTACACCCCTCTGTTCGGTGAAGCGCCTCGCCACGATCACCAGGGACGCTGAGGGGCCATCAGTCCTCGATCAAAGATGAGGCCCACGGACACGTCTACGGGACCTGGGTGCGTCGCGGACCCGCCGCGACGCACCGGTGGGTTCAAGAGGAGGTGTCGGGGCGCGCCAGGCGTTGGATGTCGACGCGGGGGTAGCGGTCGAGTCTTCCGGGTGTGAGTCCGGCTCGTTCGGCGGTGACCTCGAAGACGCCCAGGGGCCACCCGAGGTGGTCGGCTGCCTCTTGCGCGGTGAGACTGTTGGCGATCCAGGTTCGGCGGTCGTCGATGACGGTCTGGATCTGGTCCTGAGCCAGGATGTCGAGGTCGCCCATGGAGTACAGGGGTGATCCCATGTAGTCGCCGACGGGGTGGAGGGCCGTTTTGGCGGCGAGTTCGTGGACGTCCTCGCGTGTCACGGGCAGGCCGGTCCGTTCGGACAGTCGGTCGGCGGCCTTTTGGGATCCCAGTCCGGGGTGGTCGCCGATCTCGGAGAGGACGTCGGCGGTGCGTCCGGGCAGGCTTTCGGCGATCTCGCGTGACCAGCGACGGTCATCGATGTCGGGGGCGGGGATGAGTCCGCGGTCCTTGGCCCGGCGTACTTGCCATTCCTTGAGGCCCATCAGGCGCGCGAGCTGGATCGATCCGTAGCTGTCACGCTTGTTGGGCTTCTTCTTGGCCTTGGTTGGCTGTGCGGGAGTGGGTTCGGGGGAGTGGGGGGCTGTTTCGGGTTCGGTGCTCTCGAGTTCTCGTTGGATGCCGTCGATCTGGTCGGGCAAGGTCTTGGCCAGGTCCTGGGACCACTTGCTGTCGTCGATGTCCGGGGGTGGGATGAGACCGCGGTGCAACGCGCGTCGGAATTGGTCGTTGGTCAGGCCCAACCATCGGGCCAGTTGGATCGGTCCGAACACGCGGGAGCTGCTCACGAGGGTGATCCTCCATCCTGGGACGTTCGGGCGAGAAGTTGGAGGGCGGCCCTCCATCATGCCCGGTGGTGGTGACAATGCGCGGGGGCTCTTGGCGTGCGAAGACCGGGCGCGTGGTGCCGGGGGCGGGGGCGCCCGAGTATTACCGGGTAATACTCGTCCTCCTGGTGCGGGGTGTGGACGTTCCAGGATGTCGAGCGGTTGGTGTGTTGATCTGCGCACGGCGTTGTGTACTTCGTGGTCGACGTCAGTAAGCTGTCGTCGTGACCTCTGTAGACCCTACCGACCGGGAAAAGATCGCGTCCAAGTTGCCGGAGCGGCTGCGCCGTGAGTTGAAGCTGCGGGCGGCTGAGCAGCACATCGATATCCAGGATGCTGTGCGTGACGCTCTGGCTCTATGGCATCAGGCCAGCGGGATCCCTCTGTTGGACACCTCCGGTTCTCGCTCGTTCGGTACCTGGCTGCCCCCTGGTGTGTGGGGGCGTTCGAAACCGAATGCCGTAGACGGGGATCTCCTACATCCAGGGCCTAACGCAGGCGGTTCATCTCTGGTTACAGCGTTCCGTATCACCACGACAGGAGTCCGGTATGCCTCAACGCAAGATCATGGCGAATCAGAAGGGCGGCGTGGGTAAGACCGCTCTGTCAGCGGGTGTGGCCCAGGCCTACGCCGAGGGGATCGAGTATGGGGGCCGGGCCGTCGGGTCCTGGTGGTGGACTTCGACCCTCAGGGTCACCTGAGTAGTCAGCTGGGGATCCCTTCCTTGGCGCTGGACGGCGACAGCCTGGTCAAGCACATGACCGGTGAGGGTTCGGGGGAGCTGCACGAGCTGGTGACGGTCGTGGACGATGAGCGCTTCGGTGATCGTCTGCACGTTCTGCCTTCGTGCGCCGATGGGTTCGTCCTGGACGTGAAGTTGAGTACGGTGCGCGCTCGGGAAGCGGCGCTGGAGCGTGCGTTGGAGCCCTTGGAAGGGCACTACGACGTGATCATCATCGATTGCCCGCCCAGTCTGGGGTTGGCCATGGACAGCGCGATCTATTACGGGCGCACCCGCCAGGACGAGCCCGCGGGGGGTCGGGGGTGCTCATCCCGGTGTTGGCGGAGGACTCCAGTGCCGATGCCTTCACCTTGTTGACCGGGCAGATCGAGGATCTGCGTGAGGACATGCGGATCGATGTGGCCTATCTCGGTCTGGTCGTGAACATGTATGACGGGCGCAGGGGTTACATCGCGACGTCGTCGTTGGAGAGCTGGCAGTCGTTGGGGGAGCCGCCCGTGGTGGCGGTGGTTCCGGACCGCAAGGAGCAGCGCGAGGCCGTGCGTAGCAAGCAGGCCTTGTTGGCCTATGACCCCAAGTGTGACCAGTCCGAGCGGATGCGCGAGATCGCACGGGAGCTGGCGTGAGCAAAGCGGACAAGCTCAAGGTGTCGGCGTCCTTCAGTAGCGCGGTCAGGAGCAGTAGTACTCGGCGTCAGTTGATCGCTCAGGCCACGGGGAGGCTCCGGCTGATCCGGGGCGGGTGCCGTTGGAGCAGTTGGTGGGCAACCCGGACAACCCCCGTCAGGAGTTGGGGGATCTGCGGGAGCTGGCTGACAGCCTGCTCAAGCATGGTTTGCGCCAGCCGGTGGGGGTGATGTCCCGCCAGGCGTTCGTGGAGGTGTATCCCCATCACGAGGAGGTGGTGGGGAGGCCTCCTTCGTGGTGATCAACGGTAATCGTCGCTTGGCGGCGGCTCGGCTGGCGGAATTGCCGACGTTGGCCGTGCATCTGACGGGGTTGACCGGTAGCGATCTGGCTTCGGTTCGTGCCGCGGTGTTGGTGGAGAACATCCATCGCAAGGATCTGGAGCCGTTGGAGGAAGCTCGGGCGGTCGCTGAGCTGGTGGAGCTGCATGGCACTCAGGCCGTGGCGGCTGAGCAGGTCGGCAAGAGCCAAGGCTGGGTCTCGCAACGGTTGAGTCTGTTGAGTCTGGAGCCTGAGCTGCGCGATGACCTGGCCTCGGGTGCCTTGCGGGTCAGGGAGGCGCGCTCGTTGGCTCGGTTGTCCGCGCGGGAGCAGCTTCAGGCTCGGGAGGATGGCTATTACCCGGTAATAAGCGAGGGCGCCACGGAGGGTTCTTCGGGTGTCCAGGCGGGTGGCTCGGCCAAGGGTTCCGGTGTCTCCGGTGAGGGCGCCGCGAAGGGTGCGCCCGCTCGGGAACGAGCCGTTCGGAACCGGGGGCCAGCGAAGCGGTCCAGTTGACGTTGGAGCTGGAGTGGGAGGCGAGCCGGTCCGCGGAGGAGATCCTCACCGTGTACGGACGAGAGCGGGCCGAGGAGTTGGCCGCCGCCATCTTGGAGCGCTTGTAGTCCTGGTGAGGCCCTTGGTGGTGCTGATCATGGCCAGGCCTTGTGGGTGAAGGGCGTTCTCCTTCGTTGGGCGGTGAGTTCGACACCGAGCAGGAGTCGGGGGTCGAGGTCGCCGTGGCCACCGGTGTGCGTCGACTGCTCAGCGAACGAGGCGCGCGACCGCTCGGGCCCGCCCCTGTCCCTCGGGGCGGGCCCTTCGTTCGCCCGTTGGGCGCCTGTACGGCGCAGACGGCAGAATCGTCGCATGCGACCAATACAGGCACATTCCTCTCCCCAGTGGGCCGTGGCGGCCTTGGCGCTCAGCGTGGTGCTGAGTTCCTGCTCGGCTGTGGGATTGGGAGGTGTCTCGACGACCCACCAGGAGCTGGACGGTGCGTGGTCACGGGCCGCCGTGCCCGGGACCGTCGCGGAACTGGTCTGGGAGTGGACCGCTCAGGGGTACTCGGGCGATCTGGAAGTGACCCCCTTGCCCAAGGGGGTTCTCGTGCGCACCTCCTATGGCGTGGTCGCGCTGGATGGTGCGACCGGGCAGGAGCGGTGGAGTTTCACCGTGGACGATGAGGACGTGCGCGCGTTGACCGACGTGTCCTCCACCGGGGAGCGGGTCCACGTGATGTACCCCAAGCAAGCACCGCAGGAGGAGGGGAGGCGGCCGACGAGGAGGGCTTCACACCCGCGGTCGCGTGGCGCCGGGTGGTCTTGGACGGAGTCAGTGGGGAGATCGTTGGTGACTTCGAGGAGCCGATCGCGCCCGATGTCGAAAGGCCCGGACCGTTCAACGTGGGCGTGGCCGCTCACGCTGGTGTCTTCCACCTGGAGGGCAGCGACCGACTCTCGGCCACGATGCTCTCCGACCAGGACGGCTCCGAGCAGTGGCATGCCGAGGACCTGTTCACCTGCGAGGGTTCCAAGGTGCACCGGGCCGACCGTCCGGTGGCCTTCTCCGACGCGGTGGTCGTGCGGGCGGGATGTGGTTCGCTCGAGGCCGAGCTGATCGCCTTGGACCCTGGGGACGGGTCCGTGTTGTGGCACCTGGAAGGTGAGGAAGCGACCTTCCTGACCTCCGAGCGCCGTCACGTGCGCCGGGCGGGCGAGCTCCTTCCCGTCTACCAGGACCGGGGACCGGAGTACCAGGACGAGCAGTTCGGTGAGCTGCACGTGTTCGACCCGGCCTCGGGTGAGGTCGTGGGCGAGGCGACGGGTCTCCAGGACGAGGGCTTGTATCTTGCTCGCACGCTTGAGCAAGGGTTCCTCGTCTCCCAGCGTGACTTGGGAGCGGACGCCGTCCGCTACGAGCTGCGCCTCTTCGACGGTCCGGCCTTGACCACGGCGCACCAGGCGGTGGAGACCTCTTCTCCCGGCGCGTACGTGCTCGCCCTCGAAGGGGCGGTGGTCAAGTTCGTGGACCAGAGGGAGGGTGGGCCCAAGGTCAGCGTGGCTCCGTGGGGTGGGGGAGAGGCGTTCGATGTGGATGTGCCCGAACGCACTCAGGTTCCTCTGTCTTCGGAGCCCAGGCAGCCGGAGGGCCGGTTCGAGGCTGTGCCGGGGGCTGTGGTGCTGGTCGACCGGAGCGGCGCCGAGGGTGAGGGCGTCACGGTGTTGGGCTTTGGTGAGTAGGCAGAAGACGATGCCCTGGGGGCCAGTCGCGCCACTTGGAGCCCCTGCGTGGATAGGGTGCCCCTCGCCCCCATGTGCCGCCGGGGATCCCAAGCTCGACGTGCGAGGCCCTGGACGCATGGATTGTCAGCCTCGAAACACCTGATGAGGGCATCCATGGGCTGGTCGGCGAAACAGGTGCGCGCGGCCCGCGAGGCGTAGTCGTACAGGTGGGCACCAGCCCTTTTCAGGAGATCCGCCCACGCGCTCGCCCTCGGAGAAGGCCTCACAACCCCCGTCACGGGGGTTGTGAGGCCTTCTGTCAGTCAGCCGTGCGGGTCCTGCTCGGGAATGGCCGAGCGTGCGGTGTCATCGGGCCGGTCGTAGGACATGACCATGACGGAGGGCAGGAAGACTAGGGCGCAGATGAGAGCGCCGAAGGCCTGCCCGGGCAGGGTGGTGCCCGCTCGTTCTGCGAGGCCCCACCACCCGGCCAAGGCCACCAGGGCCAGCGGGACGGCGCACAGCCACGGCTGCGCGGTACCGGGCAGGCGGCCGGTGGCCAGGGCCCACTGCCACCACGGCAGGGCAGCCGTCACGAGGGCGAGCGCCAGGGCGCCGGGCAGCCCGAGGGCGGGGCGCATGATCTCGGTGGTGAGAATGATGCCCAGGACGGACAGAAGGGCGGCACCCCACCGGAGGCCAGTGCTCACCGGGCGCCCCGCCGGTGGCTCTCAGCGCCCTCGGGCGCCTGAAGTGCTGGAGGGACGCTGGTTCGGACCCGGGCTGTGGGGGTGGTGGTTTCGCTCATGGTCTGAGCCTGCCACCTGCTCTGGGGGTGAGAGGGCGGAATCGGGCAACCTGAGGTCACTGGCCCTGCGAGGGCAGTGCTTGTGGGGCCACACCGACCATGGCGTCGGGTTGGAACGCGAGCGCGCCGTCGGGGAGTTCCCCGACCTGGCGGGGGCCCACGATCAGTATGAGCATCTGCTCTTGGCGGGCCTGGTCGGTCCACTGTGGGGTGGGGCCGCTGAGGTTTCCCTCGGCCAGGACCTGGACCTGTGTGGCGGGCACGACGGTCGCGTCGGGGCCAGGCTGGGTGTGTACTTCGAGCAGGGTGATCCGGTCATCGCTGTGCAGCTGGAGGGCCAAGCCTTGGAGCACGGGGATGGAGTGGCCCGCCATGGCTGATCCGACGGTAATCGCGCCGAACTCGTGAGTGGTGCGTGGGGTGAGGTCGTCCGCGCTCAGGTAGACGGCGGGTAGGGGCAGTCCCGTGTCAGCGGGGGTGATGGGAGCCCAGGTGGTGGCGTTCGGGGGCATGGGTGTTCTCTCCTGGTCGAGCTGGGGGTCGGGGCTGCCAGGATGTCACTTCGTTCAGCGCACGCGGGGTGTCTTTGGCGAACGGCGGAGAGCTCCACTGCGGTGAGTGCTCGTGTGGGTCACTCAAACGTGGTGCTGGCGCTACGTACGAGCTGCGTGGTCTTGGGTTCGGTTGGTGCGCTGCCCAGTGCTGCTGGCGTGGAAGCGTTGCCAGCAGGTCGGGTTCGTCGGCTGCCGCCAGGGCGAGCAGGGCTCACCCGCGCGGATGCGCACCCGGGGGTGGCAGGGCGGTCAGCTGGCCACGGACGGCCTCGTCCACGGTCATGCCGTGCAGCTCCTCGCGCATGGTCGTCTCGTCGGAGATCTGGACGGTGGCGCCTTCCGGGGGCAGGTCGGCGCGGGCGCGCTCGAGGGCGCGGCGGATGACGGCGTCCAGGTCCGGGGCGGGCGCGTGGTTGTGCACGGTGCCCTCCTTCATGCTGCGGGCAGGGCGGTCTGGCGGGCGGTGGAGGTGCGACGCTCCGGGGGCAGGGCCTCCAGGGCGACCTGGGCACCCGAGAGCAGCTCCAGGAGCGAGATGCCGAAGTGGGCGGCGATGCGGTCGAGATCGTCCACGGTCCACAGACGTGAGCCGTGGACCTTGGCGGAGACGTTGGTGCGGTCCTGGCCCAGGAAGCCGCCAGGCCGGTGACGTTCTCACCGCAGCGGCGCAGGAGCAGCAGGGCGGTGTCGCTGATCTGTTCGTGGCGCTCGGAACGGCGCTGACGTGCGCTCATGCCGCGACCGTATCAAATAGACCCGCCTGTTGCCCATGGGGCGCGCTGCTCCCTTGGCGGCTTCGTCCGGCCGGTCCTGCGTCCCTGACCGGAGAGGCGCACTGCCCTGGTCCCACGTGCGGCCCTACGGTCGAGGTCAACCTGGACTTGGGCTCGCGCCTGGACATCCGCGGGTGCGAAGCCCGCAGGTTCCGCACCCGCGTGATCGCCAGGCTTCAGCGGCGATGCCGACCGCGGTACCGCGGTCGGCGCCTGCGATCGGTGTCGTGCCGCGACAGGCGGCCCCGTGTGAGTAGGAGCCGGAGGACCTCGTGCGCGTCGTCTCGGCGACCGGGGTCGCCAGACCACACGCCGGGCAGGACAACACCGATGACGAGGATGAGCAGGATCGTCGCGAACAGGACCGTTGGCACGTTTGGCCACACCACTGAGACCCCTCCTGGGGTCTCGGCGTGCCACGGCCGAGCCGGTCTACGGCTGATTGCCGCGGGCGGTCTATGAAAGATGTCGGGGCCGCGTCCCCATATCGATGGCGGACTGGGCTTCCGGCCTCCATCGTAGCTGCCGCGTTCCACCTCCGCGCTGGTATGCCTCATAGCAGGGGCGCAGCAGCTCTAGCGGCATGCCTATCTGACCAAAGATCTGCGTCCGCTCGGCGCCAGCGCCGGTGACGAGCGTGTTATGGCTGAACTTGGAACAGATGACGATATCGGTAGCTCCGCGAAAGTCGTCGGGGACCACGTCCTCTAGTGGCACGCCGCTCTTCCCGCCGCCGTAGTCCTTACCGGAGAAGGCCGTGTGCTCTGTGGTCAGGAGCAAGACGACCTCGTCCCCGTCTGGCCGGTAGGGACGTTCGGGGAACGCGAGCGCGAACGCCCGCGGCCGCCTGCACCTGCCACGCTCCGCCGAACACAGGATCTCCACGGCGATCGGGAACTCGGGGTAAAGTGAATCCACAGGGAAATACTTCACATTCCGAGGCATGCGATCCTTTCTAAGCAAGGCTCTTCGCTTTCGCCTCCGCTGCCGCAGTCCTCTTCTGCTGGCGGAGCGCGGCCCCTTCCCGGTCCAGGTGCCCGTACACGGTCGAATGCGGCACCCTAAACAGATCGGCGATCTGCTGGACGGTCTCTCCCTGGCTTCATAGAGCTACTGGGAGCACCACCTGGTCAGAAGCGAGCCACGGGCGGCGACCACCAACCCGACCCCAGGCGCGCAGGTCGGGGGGCGGTCATCGTTCCTGATTCTGCAGGGTGGAACACGAAGACTCCCTCTTCGGGAGGGGGTGTTAGGGAAGTGCGCGCGTCGCGCAGGTGGACTCACCCTGCGGGGCGGGGGTGGTCGGGGCCTGGCTGGGCCCGATATTGCTCGGCGTCGTGCGCGCTCGCTGGCTCAGTGCGCAGTGGCGGGCCCTGGTTCCACGTGTCCGGTGGCGTTCATCTGCCTGAGGGCTCGGCTGCTTACGGGGATACGTGTGCCCCTTCAACTCGGCGTGGAACTGCGGCTTGGCCTCATTCCAGACCTTCCACAGGGGCATCGCCCACGGTTCTCCCATCTCACGCCGGTGAGTAGCTGGCCTCAGGAGAGGAGCGGCCCGGCTCTTGGCGGTAGCACTCTCGCGGCTGGACGGGGCAAGCCCTGGACCTTGGACCTGAAGTGGCTTGCCAAGACCGATCCGCCGTCCTACCTCGAAGGTCTACTGAACGACGCGCAGATGGCGTCTCCCCTGACCTGTCGCCTTGGGCGGCTTGGGCTGGGCAGCAGCCAGGAGTTCGGGCTGGATCAGGATCTGAGGGGCGTCGGCGGGAAGCTCGTCAGCCGTGCGTTGCCATTCCTCGTGAGAGCCCCGGCCCGCGAAATGTGGGTTGACCCGGATGCGCTTGTGATCCTCACGCCAAGCCAAACCGTGGTTCTTGAGCTTGGTGGTGACCTTGCTGACGTAGGTGTCGCCCACGCCGAAGGCGCTGGCGATCTCTTCGCGTGAGACCCGGGCGATGCCGTTGGAGTCCATGCGGAACATCAGCCAGAACAGGATGCGCAGCTCCACACCGGACAGATCCAAGGAGGCGATGTGTCCCAGGACCACCGAGTTGGTGTTGACGACTACGTCGTCGAGGAGAACCTCGTTGGGTTCCATCACGCCTCCTTCTTCCTGTTCATCTGATCGAAGGTCGGTACATCCAGCGGGATCGTCGCCAGGACCTCGGCCTGTTGGTCGCTGCTCCCAGCGAAGAACACGCGAGGATGAAGCTGGTATACCCCCTTTTGACCTGTATGACCAGTCCGATCTCTCGAAGGTTACCCAGCAGGTTGGACACGTCGGTGCGATGGATCTCGAGCTCCTCGGCCATCTCCTTTTGGGTCATGGTGACCCGCCCGGTTCCGTGTTCCTGCTCCAGGCCCAGCAGCAGGAGGATCAGGATCTCTCGGCGGCCCAGTTCGAAGTTCTTGACGATGGTGAAGAGGGAGCGTGTGACCTGCTGGAAGGCTCCACCGACGAAGTCGTACTTGGCCGGGGGTTGTCTCCGCTGGACGACGATCTGGTCGCCTCTGCCGAGCCTGAGTGGTTGCACCTGCGGGGCTTCAGCGACCGTGTCGGGGGTGGGGGTGGGAGCCCGGCGTGCGTGTCTGCCCACGCGGACCTCATTCCAGGTAGGTGGCGGGAGTGGCCGTGGCGACCACTGTAGAGCAAATAGTGCACCACCAGTGCACTCAAAGGTGGCATAGACGCCACGTTGGCGTGTCGAACGTAGTGCTGACGCTACGTTCGCCCCTCCTCCAGCACTGAGGAGAAAAGCAGCGCCAGCGCAACGTTACTCACCGGTAAGGTAGTACTGACACTACGTTGCTTATTTCATATTCCCAGGTCACAGGGCCATTCGGCGGGAAGCTCTCTTAGAACAGAAGGAATTGATCCCTTCAGCAGTCCAGCGAACCTAGGCCAGGGGCGCGGTCGTGGGCATCGGTGTTCGTACCCGACCACGGTGAGTATCCGTACTCATGCGCGCCGGTTGAGTAGCGCTTGCCTGTGGTTCCTGGCTCGGGTCTGGTGGTACCAGGGGGCTCACGCCCCCATGGACCCCCTGGTGCGACGCGGAACCTCGCGCGATGCGGGACGTGCGGGGGCCAAGGCTCGATCGCGCGAGAACCCACGCCGCTTCAATCCCGTGGACCAGGTGGTCTTGGGTCCAGGGACTGGCGGTGGAGGCCCCTGAATCTCCTCACGAATGCGCGGGTGAGGGCATCGCGAAGCTGAGTGGTTTTTCCTAGGATCTACAACTTTATGTCGTAAAGGTGTCATATTGATTCCCCCATCGACACAGCGACCGAAGTTCGGCGAGCCAGGCGACGGGCCCTGCGGTGGTCCGGACGTCCATGGGTGCGGGGATACCGAGTCCCAGACCGCGCCAGTACCCCGGGGGCTCTGAGGTAGGCGAGTTCTTCGCACCAGGCGGCCCAGGCCCCGCGTTCGGCTTCGTAGTGGCGCAGGCGGCGGCGTCTGACGCCGCTCGTACCCAGGTGCGAGGCCAACGCGGCTTTGTCATAGGGACGTGGAGTACAGGGATCAGCTGCCTCGACCACGCCATGGATAGCGAGTATGCGCAGGTGGATGAGGACTCGCTCCTTACTCTGACCCGTGTAGGTCACGATGTCTTCGATCGTGACGGCCTCCTCCTGGTCGATGAGCGCGGCGGCGGTGAGTTCGATGTGTCTGCCAAGACCGCGTGAGTGGCGCGTTGAGGCCCAAACGTCATCGGCGGAGTGGTCCAGGCGTGCCATCACACGCTCGAGGAGTTCCTCCCTCGTGGTGGCGCCCAGCGCTGGGACAGCTTGTGTGCCACCCTGCGTGATGATCCGCCGTACTTGGGTCACGGGCCACTGTTGGGGGCAGACCAGTTGGTAGCTGTGGGCTCGTGTGCCCTCTCCTGGGCGCGCGAGGGTGAGGCGTTGGTCCTTCACCAGGCGGCGCAGGGCACGGGAGGCCGTGGAGGGAGTCATTCCCGTGCCGTCGGCCAGGCGTCGACAGTCCACTTCCACGGTGTCGTTGAGGGCTTTGAGGGCCATGGCAGCCACGTAGAGCAGGGCCTTGCGGTCCGAGGGGCCAGCTTGCGGGCTCCACCAACCGCCGTGTCGAGTCGCGGCGTAGACGCGTGAGACGCGCCGCACCAGGGACTGGACCTGGGGGTGTCGCCAGCCGCGTGTGCGTGCCGCTGTGCGCGCGAGGCGAAGCTGAGGATCCTCGCCCATTGCCGGTGCAGTACCGCTCGTTGTTCGCTGGGGCCGCGGTGACGGCGTGCGTGTCCCGCCCCGCCTTGGGTGCGCAGGTGTTCGAGGCCCGGCGCTTGGGGGTGGCGTTGGACCAGGTCGATCACCTCTGAACGGGACCAACGGGCGAGGGCGAGGGCGGTGAGGATACGGGCCAGGTGCGCGGAGGCATCGGTGGGTGTCTGTTCCAGCAGGGCGGCCGTGGCTGGTGGCAGGGGGCGGGTACGGCCGATGAGGCGCCCGGCGCGGGTGTCGACACGTCCTTCGGGGGTCGGTTCCTTCTCCGGTGGGGCGGGTCCGAGTTTCTTGGCGAGTACGTCGAATTTACTGAGGCGGTTGGTGGCGCTGCAGTAGGCCTCGGCCACTTCGGGGCAGGTCGGGGCGAGGAGCCTTGAATGGCCTCCGTCCCGGTGGGGAGCCCCTGGGGGCGGAGGCATCCGTGGCTGGGGTTCAGCAGGGCGCTGATGTCGAGGCTGGGGCAGTGTCGTTGGGCGGCGCGGGCGATCTGGCGTACGGCGTGTGGTGGGAGGCCTTGTCCTGAGGGGTCGTTGACGGGTACCCACAGGTGGCGGCCGCCGCTAGGACCCGAAGCGGCGACGAGGAACACCAGCCCGGCCTCGTCGAGGAGGTGGCTGAGGTAGAGCAGGTCTTGGTGGAGTTGTTCGTGGGTGGTCTTGCCGCTGTCGAGGTCGAAGGCCAGGAAGCGAAAGCCGGTGTGGTCGGCTAGGTACATCGCGAACGGCCCCGCGGGTGGGCTCGAGCCGACCGTGGTTTCGCGGTCGTAGCGATGGGCCCATTCGCCGGTGGGTGTGCGCACGTCTAGGCGTAGTCGGCCGCGGGGCGCGACGTAGCGCGTGAAGTTTTCCCACACCTGTCGCGGTGAGGTCGTGAGCTCGGGTGAGGGGGCTGGCCTGGGCACATGGACGTCACGAGGCGTCGAGGCCCACTCATTTTTTGAGCATGGCAGACCAGACCTGGGGGCATCAGGTATGATGAGCTCCGTCAGGTGATTACTTGATTGGGTTGATCACGAAGCAGCTGGTCTTGGAGAGCGAGAGCTCGAGTCCGGGTGCGGTTGGTAACTCAGCTCAGGTGGTCGTTGACGACCTCGCGCCTCGGTGTGAGGGCTGCTTCTGGTCAAGTGATCCTTGTGGCCTCCGGTTCTTGGGGTTTTTAGGGTTCTTGCAGTTCTTGGGCTCTTGGGTTCTTGGGTTCTTGAGGTTCCTGGGTCTGGTAGTGGCGGCTGGTGCCGTAAGGCAGTGGTCTGCAAGTAGCAGTAGGCAGGCAGTAGCGAGTAGTTGGGCCCACATCCCTTGGGATGTGGCATTGCGGACCCGCCCGGTGAGGGCAGGTTCAAAGGGAAGATCCGTCGGCAAACGGTCTTTCTTGTCTACGGGGTCGGTCGGCAAACCGATCGCGTAGTTACGGTGTTTGGACGTGGGGGAATCGCGGACTGTGGCAGGTGGCGCGGTTCCCTGAGAACTCGATCTCGTGAGCTAAGGCCCGATCTTCGTATCGGGCCTCACGTATGTCCGGGGGTTTCCTCCTCCGAGGCGGGCTCAGATGTGTGCTGTGTGGCCGCGAGTTCCTCATGAGCCCGCTTCCTGACCATGTCGGTCAGGTAGGCGTTCACCGTGGGGTGCCCCTCTCGAGCCGCGAGCGCTTCCAGCGCCGTGTTCTCGTGGGACTCCACACGGACCGTGTACTGGGTCCGTGGGGCACGGTACAGAGGTGGCCGGCCGGGGCCACGCTTTGGCTTCGTGCTCTGGGTGCTCATGGATAGAAAATATCAGAGTCAGGAAATGGTTTGGGTCGTTTCTGGCTGTGTCATGGGCACAATCGTGGTGTCCGGTTGTGGCCATGGGTGCGTTG
The DNA here is from genome assembly GCA_018388625.1 of Nocardiopsis eucommiae. Taxonomy (GTDB): domain Bacteria; phylum Actinomycetota; class Actinomycetes; order Streptosporangiales; family Streptosporangiaceae; genus Nocardiopsis; species Nocardiopsis eucommiae. The sequence goes on from CP074403.1 coordinate 13,588, forward strand.
TTGGTCTTTGTTGTCACCTGGGCTAATTGGTCGTGTTGCGCGTTTTGAGGGTGTCTGGTGTGTCCCTCGTTGGGTACGCAGCGTCACGGCCGGTGTGACTCCCGTGGGCGCTGGTTGGTTCGCGTTGCGGGCCGATCGTGTCGGGCTTGGGGCCGGTGTCTTGTGCGGCTCTGTGCCTCAGAGGGTGAGCTACTGGACGTCGGGCTAGGTTCGGCGGCGTCTTGGACCTTGATCGCCGCGCCGCGCTCGAAGAGGTCGTGAGCACGATCAGCCCGGCCCCATCGGTCGGCCTCGGCGACCCTGACGGTGGGCGGTGGTCACCGACGGCTGTCGGTGCTCCGTCTGGGCCCGCCACACCGTGGCCGCCACCGACTACCTGTATGGCCTGCTGTCAGGCTCTCTCCGGCACCCGGTCTTCACCCTGAACAGCTGGCCCCGGTCCCGCTTCGACGTCGCCGTCCGCCACCGCTGAGTCGGAGACGTGAATGCTGGCGGTGTTGCCAAGCGCGGAGGGGTCCCCAGCGGCCGCGGCGTAGCCCGATGACGCCCTGGCGGTCCTGCGGGCCGTTCGGCCTCCAGGAAAGATCGTTCCGGGTTTTGGCGGTCGCACCCTCCGCGACGCGGGTGATTGAGCGTGCATCCCCGCGCCTGTCCAACTAACGATCGTTTGGGAGAGAGTCCCGCGCATCCCACTCGGCGAGCATGGCGTGCAGGCGTTGCCCTTCCGGCGAGCCGGGTGCGAGACGCTGGGCCCGGTGGCGCAGGTACTCCTCGGCGCCTTGGACCAAACCGGACCAGGGGTGGGCCTGAACTGCTCCTTTGTGTGTTCCCGGGGTAAGGAGGTGGTTGATGGAGTCAGCATCCGGTTTCAGTTCGCCGGTGACTTCGTCGACCGCAGGGATGTGCCCCTCCACGTAGCCGCCGCCGGGTTTCTTACACAACCAGAAGTTGCGCGAGACACAGGTGAAGCAGCTGAACGTGCCGCGTGCGTGGGGGAAGCGGCGCAGCCACTCGGCATCCAGGACCTGGACATCCTTGTTGAGGGGGATGAGTTTGCCGCACAGGCAGCAGGTCAAGCGGAACTTCGGACTCGGCACGGGCCCTCCTTCACGTTAGTGAACCCATGCTGTCAGCCTCGGATAGTCGCTGCCGCTCAATCCTGTAGTAATCCTCCTCGACCCCCTGCCCCGACGCACGCGGAACAATGGCCCTCATGGGACATAGGAAAACCTGGGCGCTGGCCTTGGGTGTGATCGCGTTGGTGTTGTCCGGGTTCTGGGCATTGCCCCGGCTCATGCCCAACCAAGAGTGGGGGCTGGGCGAGCTCAACCAAGCGGCTGGCATCGCGTCTTTGGCGGTAGCGGTGGCGACCCTGGCCGTGACCATGTGGCCAGCGTCCCCGGGCGGTCTCAGCGATGACGGGGGAACGGGGGTGAGGGCGATTCGATCGACCTGAGCGGGATCAAGGCCAAGGGGTCGGTCAAGGCCAAGACTGGTCCTCAGACCAGCCGGGGTGGGGATCGGATCCGTATGCGGGGCATCCGCGCCGACAAGGACGTGATTGGCAAACAGACCTTCTCTGCGCGCGAGAGGCCCCACCAATGAGCCGCGCAGAGAACACCCCCAGGCCCCAACCACCCACATCGACCAGAAGTGGCTCAAGGCGGGACGTGATGTCATCGCCCAGCAGGTCACCTACCTGCCTCAAGCAACCCCCGCCGCGTTGCACACCTTGCCACTGCCCCCACCACATTGGCTGGGCGCACGAAGGATCTGGGCGCGCTACTGACCGCTCTGGACCCCACCCTCGCAAAGGCCGGATTCTCCAGGGACACCCTCCCGGCCCGGAATGAGAGCGCCGACTGGGGTGTGGTGGTCTCAGCGTTGGCAGGGATGGGTGGGGTCGGCAAGACCGCTCTGGCCTTGGCTGCTGGGGCGATCGCCCAGCAGGAGCAGTGGTTTTGCGCCGAGTTGTTCGTGGACCTTCGCGGCTACGCCCCTGGCTCGCAGCCATTGTCGGCCGAAGCGGCCTTGGACGTGCTGTTGCGACAGATGGGCGTGGATCCCCGAGACATCCCGTCTGGTGAGCAGGAGCGGTCAGCCTTCTACCGATCCGCTCTGCAGTCCTTGTCCGAGGCGGATGAGCGGGGGCGCTCGGTGCTGGTGGTGGCCGACAATGCTTGCTCGGTAGCCCAAGTGCGGCCCCTGCTGCCGGGGGCGGGTGGGCACCGATTGGTGGCCACCACCCGTGGTGACCTGTCTTCGCTGGTTGGAGCCCGGCACCTGAACCTGGATGTGCTGGACCTGCACGATGCCGTCGATCTGCTGGCCACCGCTCTTAGAACGGGTGGATCTCAGGACACACGCGCCCAGGACTATGAAGGGCTGGGCCGGTTGGCCCAGTTGTGTGGCCGGTTGCCATTGGCGTTGGAGATCGTCGCGGCACAGCTCCTGAGCAATGCCTGCCCTCCCTTGGCGGTTGTGGCCGAACGCCTGGAGAAGGCCGCATCTCGGGTGGACAAGCTCAAGGCCCCCGGACGCAACGTCGAGCAGTCTCGGGTACTGCGTGCAGTCTTCGACACCTCTCTGGACCAGCTCGCGCCCGATCAGACGCGGGTGTTCCTATTGGTGGCCGCCGCACCAGGGCCAACCACCTCCACCGCCTCTGCTGCGGTGCTGACCGGTCTGGACATAGATGATGCCGAGGAGGTCCTGACGGAACTCCAGGACACGCATCTTCTCACCCAGCCTGTGAGGGGCCGGTGGGGGGCACATGACCTGCTCGCCGACCACGCGCGCACCCACCCCCAACCACCCACCGACCGTGAACAAGCGGTCAGGCGGCTGCTGGACCACTACACAGCCACCGCTACCGCCGCGGATGACCGTCTGCGTGCCCTGCCCGGGCAGCGGGTTTCCGGTCTGTTCCCTGACCAGGACACGGCCCTGGAATGGTTGGAGACTGAGCGCGCCACCTTGGTAGCTGCGGCCTTGGTCGCCCCCACCTTCGGGCACCCCGAAGCTGCTATCGCTTTGCCGTTGAACCTGGGCACGTACCTGGACCGCGGGCGCCACTTCGAGGACTTCGAGAGGGTCTCCCGCTCTGCACAGGCCGCTGCTCAAGCCGTTGGGAATCAGACCGGCGAAGCATCAGCGTGGAACAGCCTCGGCCTGGCGCTGAGAGAAGCGCGGCGATTCCCCGAGGCGATCGACGCCTATACCCGCGCACTCGACCTGCACCAGCTGGTGGGTGAAGCCCACGGCGAAGCGATGACGTGGAACAACTTTGGCAATGCGCTGCGTCAGGTGCGTCGGTTCGAGGACGCGGTCGCGGCTCACACCCGGGCACGAGACCTGCACCAGCAGGTGGGTGATACCCACGGCGAAGCGATGGTGTGGAACAACCTCGGCGGCTCTTTGCTGGAGGTGGGGCGGTTCGAGGACGCGGTCGCGGCTCACACCCGCGCACGTGAAGCCTTCCACACCGCAGGTGACGGCTATCACGAAGCGCAGGCGTGGAACAACCTCGGTGGAGCGCTGCAACAGGTGGGACGGTTTGAGGACGCGGTCGCGGCTCACACCCGGGCACGAGTCCTGTACCAACAGACCGGTCATGCCCATGGGCAGGCCAGTGCTTGGCACAACAGCGGCGCGGCCCTGCAGAGACTGCTTCGGTTCACTGAGGCGATTGACGCCTACACCCGCGCATGCGAGGCCTTCCACACCGCAGGTGATGCCCACAACGAAGCAGGTGCGTGGAACAACATCGGCGCGGCCCGGCATGAGGCTCACCAGATCAAGGAAGCGATCGAAGCCTACACCCGCGCTCTAGACCTGTACCAGCAGACCGGTGCCGCTCACCATCAGGCTCTGACGTGGCACAACCTAGGGCTGACCCTGGCGAGTGATGGCCGACCGGTTGAGGCTGTTGATGCGTTGCGGCGGGCTGTGAAGCTGTACGAGGCCACCGGGGACGATCACAATGTTGCCCTTTCAGGGGAGCTCCTCACAGGGATCCAGCGGGAGCTCGACGATAACGGCCCGGCATAGCCGGGCCTAGTCTGCTGGTCCGACGGGTGGATCGCCGATGCGTCGGTGGAAGCACCGGCTCGCCTTCCTGCCGCATCAGGGACGGAGACGGGAGACTGTGGGAGGGTGAGGCCGTCCTTGATCACTCCCGCGCGACCCTGCCTACACGGCATCGGATCTAGCCTTCCAGCCGGGCACTGAGGAGGTCGGCGAACCGAGTAATGCTCTCGTTCAGTGCCCGGTGCTTCATTACGACCTCGTCGGGCGCGCACCAGGCGAAGGGATGAGGCGGATTGCGTAGCGTCTGAGCTGCCTTCATCAGGGCCAAGTGGAGGCTGACTGCTGCCCGGCAGAGCTCGTCGGCAGCCGGGTACAGCGGGGCGCACACGGCATGCAGGTCGTCGGCGAGTGGGCGCAGCTCCGCGGGGGCCAACTCTGCGGGCGGGTCCTCGAAAGCGCGGAGATGGGCGAGCTGCTCACGGCTGATGCGGCTGGCCAGTGGCTCGGAGTCGATCTCAAACAGTTCTCCGGCCAGCTCGATGGTGCCGATCAGGCCAACCGTGATGACCGGCATCGAGGTCTGTGATCGGTAGCGGTGAGCAGCTCGGTGGAGTGCGCGCCCCGCCTCCTCGATCCTGTCTGCCTGCGAGCGGGGCGCGCGGTGATAGTGGATTGAGTTGTTCTGCTTCGCGATGACATCTCGTCCGGCTTCGACTTTGTGCAGCTCGATGTGGTCGCCGGTCACGACTTCGTCGCTTCCCTGGCGGGTCATGACCACTCCCCGGGCGGGTTCTCCTGCTTGACGATGATGTAGCCACCGGTGCGGATTAGGCGCTGGTCGCGCTCTGAAAGGGTCATGGACCGAGTATGCGTGAGGTTCAGGGGAGCCGTGGGAGCTCTTTTGGTCTCTGCCTGTCTTATCGAGGTAGGGGGCGTGCGAGGTTCTGAGAGATGGTTCCGACCTCCTCGACGCCCATGTTCGACTTAGGGCATGCAAGGAAGTTAGCCTGCGGGAGAACGCCCCGGTGTCGCCTCTGTTCACATGCGCCCGGGGCTTTGTCGTGCCCCTAAGGGGGCGTGGCGGGACGGGCGGGATCATGCGTCCCGTCGCGGGGCCAGATGAGCCGCTGATCTGGACCAGCCGGAGCGTTGCCACGCCCTCGCGCGCGTGTTCTCGGTACTGGGCCTAGGGGACTTCGCGGATCCGGGTAAGCATGGCCACAACCACTGCGTAGAAGGCAGAATCGTCGTATGCGACGAACACGGGCGTGGACCACGCAGTCTCTTCGACGCTGCAGGACGGGCCTGTGTCCTGGCCTGACGACGTCGCGCCTTCTCACCCTCAGGTCCGGTGACCCCGATGGCCGATAACCGCATTCGTGATAACTACGGGGTCTCCATCCAGGCCGGTGCCATTCACGGGCCGGTCACCGTGCACGCCCCACCTGCCCACGTGCCCGTCCCCGGGTGGGTGGAGACGGCCTTGCCCGTCCACCAGGCCGACGTCCGTGACCTGGGCGTCCACGAAGCCCTACCTGGCACCGGCGGTGGGGGCTGCCGCCTTTGTGGCCCGCGACGTGGACGGCGAACTCGACCGGAGCCTGAGCGCTGCGGCGGGCTCACCGCGTGGCGGGTTGGTGTTGGTGGCTGGTGCCTCGACTGCGGGCAAGACCCGTGCCCTGGCTGCGGCGCTGGCCCGGACCCTGCCTGAGCGGATGCTGGTGGCTCCACCCGAGGACGCCGACCTGCGCCCTCTCCCTACCTGGTTCAAGGACAGGGCTGAGCGGGCCCCGCGGGGTGGGTGGTGTGGTTGGACGACCTGGACCGCCACCTGGCCGCCTCGGGCCTGACCCCTCCCTGGTCACGGAACTGGGCCAGGTCGGGGCGATCGTGGTCGCCACCATCCGGCGGGAGCGACTCGATTCCCTACGCCCGAGCAGCACCGACGACCGCTCCTCTGACGTGGAGGGGGCGGGGTATGCGGTTCTCAAGACCCCACCGGTCGTCGTAGAACGTCGCTGGAGCTCGCACGAGCGCGAGCGGGCTCGTGCCAGCGAAGACGAGCGTTTGGTCCAGGCCGGGGCCGATGAGCACTTTGGGGTGGCTGAGCAGCTGGCCGCGGGCCCTCTCCTCCAGCAGACCTGGCGTGATGGCCCCGACAGCGGACACCCGCGCGGGTACGCGCTGGTGGCCGCCGCAGTGGGTCTGGCCCAAGCCGGAGTGTCCAGCCCCTTGACCCGTGAACAGATCCACGCAGCTCACAGCGCTTATCTGCCTGCTCCTCCGCCCCTGCCCGAGGACGCCGATCGGGCCTGGGAGTGGGCCACCAAGCAGCGCAGCGGCATGGCCGGGCTGTTGGTGCCCGCCGACCACGACGGCCGGTGGCGGGCCTTCGACTACCTCACCCTCCCCGGCCCCCTGCCCGAGGCCGTCTGGAACGCGGCCCTGGACCCGGCCTTCGCCCAGGACCACTTCGATGTCGGTGTCATGGCTGACAAGGCAGACCGGGCTGACATCGCCGAAACAGCTTGGCGCGCCTCAGCCAAGGGGGCGACACCACCGCGATGAACAACCTCGGGTTCCTGCTGGCAAACAGGGGCAGGGTCGAGGAGGCCGAGACGTGGTATCGCAAGGCCATTGAAGGCGGCTACACCATCGCGATGAACAACCTCGGGTTCCTGCTCAAGGAAGTGGGCCGGGTCCAGGAGGCCGAGGGCTGGTACCGCAAGGCCATCGACGGCGGCTACATCGACGCGATGAACAACCTCGGGTTCCTGCTCAAGGAAGTGGGCCGGGTCCAAGAGGCCGAGGACTGGTACCGGCAGGCCATCGACGGCGGCCACACCAACGCGATGAACAACCTCGGGCTCCTGCTGGAGAAGGTGGGCCAGGTCCAAGAGGCCGAGGACTGGTACCGGCAGGCCATTGAAGGCGGCGACACCATCGCAATGAACAACCTCGGGCTCCTGCTAGCAAACACGGGCCGGGCCCAGGAGGCCGAGGACTGGTACCGCAAGGCCATCGACGGCGGCTACACCGGCGCGATGTTCAACCTCGGGTTCCTGCTGGAGAAGGTGGGCCGGGTCCAAGAGGCCGAGGACTGGTACCGGCAGGCCATTGAAGGCGGCGACACCGACGCGATGCACAGCCTCGGGTTCCTGCTGGAGAAGGTGGGCCGGGTCCAAGAGGCCGAGGACTGGTACCGCAAGGCCGCCCACCAAGACCACACCATCGCGAAGAACAACCTCGGGTTCCTGCTCAAGAAGGCGGGCCGGGTCCAAGAGGCCGAGAAGTGGTACCGGCAGGCCGCCGACCAAGACCACACCAACGCGATGGTCAACCTCGGGATCCTGCTGAAGGAGGCGGGCCGAATCCAGGAGTCCGAAGCATGGTTGGTACAGGCCGCCGACCAAGGCCACACCACCGCGATGCACAACCTCGGGCTCCTGCTGGAGAAGGCGGGCCGGGTCCAAGAGGCCGAGGACTGGTACCGCAAGGCCATCGACGGCGGCTACACCACCGCGATGCACAACCTCGGGTTCCTGCTCAAGGAAGTGGGCCGGGTCCAGGAGGCCGAGGACTGGTACCGCAAGGCCATTGAAGGCGGCGACACCGACGCGATGAACAACCTCGGGGTCCTGTTGGAGAAGGTGGGCCGGGTCCAGGAGGCCGAGGACTGGTACCGGCAGGCCATTGAAGGCGGCGACACCGACGCGATGAACAACCTCGGGGACCTGTTGGAGAAGGTGGGCCGGGTCCAGGAGGCCGAGGACTGGTACCGGCAGGCCATTGAAGGCGGCGACACCGACGCGATGAACAACCTCGGGTTCCTGCTGGAGGAGGCGGGCCGGGTCCAGGAGGCCGAGGACTGGTACCGCAAGGCCGCCGACCAAGGCCACACCATCGCAATGAACAACCTCGGGGTCCTGCTGGCGAACACGGGCCGGGTCCAAGAGGCCGAAGGATGGTTGGTACAGGCCGCCGACCAAGGCCACACCACCGCGATGAACAACCTCGGGCTCCTGCTAGCAAACACCGGCCGGGTCCAAGAGGCCGAGGACTGGTACCGGCAGGCCACCGACCAAGGCCACACCGACGCGATGAACAACCTCGGGATCCTGCTCAAGGAAGCGGGCCGAGTCCAAGAGGCCGAGGCATGGTTGCTACAGGCCGCCGAAGTCGGCGACACCACCGCGATGTATAACCTCGGGGACCTGCTGAAGGAAGCGGGCCGAGTCCAAGAGGCCGAAGCATGGTTGCTACAGTCCGCCGAAGCCGGCGACACCACCGCGATGAACAACCTCGGCTTCCTGCTGGAGGAGGCGGGCCGGGTCCAGGAGGCCGAGGGCTGGTACCGGCAGGCCGCCGAACAGGGCCACAGCATCGCGATGCACAACCTCGGGCTCCTGCTGGAGAAGGTGGGCCGGGTCCAGGAGGCCGAGGGCTGGTACCGGCAGGCCGCCGAACAGGGCCACAGCATCGCGATGGACAACCTTGGGGACCTGCTGGAGAAGGTGGGCCGGGTCCAGGAGGCCGAGACGTGGTACCGGCAGGCCGCCGAACAGGGCCACACCAACGCGATGGTCAACCTCGGGGTCCTGCTGGCGAACACGGGCCGGGTCCAGGAGGCCGAGACGTGGTACCGGCAGGCCGCCGAACAGGGCCACACCAACGCGATGGTCAACCTCGGGGTCCTGCTGAAGGAGGCGGGCCGGGTCCAGGAGGCCGAAGCATGGTTGGTACAGGCCGCCGACCAAGGCCACGCCACCGCGATGCACTACCTCGGGTTCCTGCTGAAGGAAGCGGGCCGGGTCCAAGAGGCCGAGGACTGGTACCGCAAGGCCATCGACGGCGGCGACACCGGCGCGATGGACAACCTCGGAGACCTGTTGGAAGAGGTGGGCCGGGTCCAGGAGGCCGAGGACTGGTACCGCAAGGCCATCGACGGCGGCGACACCGACGCGATGAACAACCTCGGGGTCCTGCTAGCAAACACCGGCCGGGTCCAAGAGGCCGAAGCATGGTTGCTGCAGGCCGCCGAAGCCGGCGACACCGACGCGATGAACAACCTCGGGTTCCTGCTGAAGGAAGCGGGCCGGGTCCAAGAGGCCGAAGCATGGTTGCTGCAGGCCGCCGAAGCCGGCGACACCGACGCGATGAACAACCTCGGGGTCCTGCTAGCAAACACCGGCCGGGTCCAAGAGGCCGAGGACTGGTACCGCGAGGCCGCCGAGGAGGCCGAGGGATAGAACCTACGCGAGGACACGTGACTCTGGGGTCGAGGAGGATTACTCCAGGATCTGGCGGTAGCGCGCCGTGACCTGGCCCGCCCCCGTAACCGCCTGGTTGCAGGGGTTTTCTTGTAGTCAGGCAACGAGACACGCCATCTCGCGGAGCCGTTGGGTTCCTAGAAGGAGTGGTTGGTGCGTGTCTGTGGGGGAGGTGCTGCCCCGAAGCGGTCGGTGTTGTGGGAACAGGCGGATCGGGAGCTGTTGAAGCGATACCAGGCGGTTCGTCAGGAGGAGTCCGAGGGCTTCTTCTCGCTGCTGGGCTTTCCCGCGAGGACGGTGCCCCAGGGCTTGGAGAAGACCGCGAGCTCCGAGTGATGGAACCTTTCGCCGCCTTCAACCGAGGGTGGCGAAGGGTGTGTACGGGGGGCAGGGTGGGCCGGGGTTGAAGATGGTGTCGGTACGCACTCGGCGCCAGATCACGTGCGGTGTGCCGGGAAAGCGCTCGTCCCCGTACTTCCATGTGGCCCGACCATCGGGGGCGCAGGTCATCTCGTAGACCCTCGGAGCGCCCTGGACGCCCTTGATCCGCAGCAGGGACGGAACCCCCTTTGTGCTCGTCGGGCGCGAACTCGCCCGTGACCACGCGTCGAAATCGTGCGGCCTGTTCCCTGGTCAGCGTCTTGTAGTCCGTCTTGGAGCGGGGGTGTCAGGATCCTCCGGCTCGATGGAACCAGGTCATGGCCTCCTCGGACCGACCCGTCCTCCTCAGCAGGAGCCCGAGATTGAGCATCGCTGCGGTGAAACCGTGATCGATGGCCCGCAGGTACCAAGTCTCGGCTTCCTCCAGCCGCCCTGCCTCCTCCCGCATGACACCGAGGTTGTTCATCGCGCTGGTGTGGCCCTGTTCGGCGGCCCGCGAGTACCAAGTCTGGGCCTGTCCCAACTGATCCGTCCTTTCCAGTAGGGTCCCGAGGTTGTTCATCGCCTCGGCGTGGCCCTGTAGGGCGGCTTCGTGGAAGCAGTGCTCGGCCTTCTCGGCTCGGCCCGCTTCGGCCAGTAGAACGCCGAGGTTGTTCATCGCGTCGATTTGGCCCTGTAGGGCGGCTTCGCGGAACCAGGTCCGAGCTTCTTTCACCTGGCCCATCTTCTTCAACAGGATTCCGAGGTTGTTCATCGCGCCAATGTGGCCCTGCTCGATGGCCCGCTGATACCAGGTCTTGGCTTCCTCCACTCGACCCGTCTTCCTGAGTAGGACCCCGAGACACACCATCGCTTCGCTGTTGCCTTGGTCGGCGGCCGTTCGGAACCAGGTCTGGGCTGCCTCCACCTGGCCCGTATTCCTCAACAGGATTCCGAGGTTGTTCATCGCGCCAATGTGGCCCTGCTCGGCGGCTTCGCGGAACCAGTGCTCGGCCTCGTCGATTCGGCCCGCCTTCGCCAGTAGGACCCCGAGGTTGTTCATCGCGCCGGTATGGCCCCGCTCGGCCAGCGCGAGGTAGGCGGTTTCGGCGATGTCGGCACGATTGGCTCTACTTGCCGTGAGGCCGACGTCGATGTGGTCTTCGGCGTAGGTCGGGTCCAGGGCCGTGTGCCACACGGCCTCGGGCAGGGGGCCGTGCAGGGTGAGGTAGTCGAAGGCCCGCCACCGTAGGCCGTCGTGGTCGGCGGGCACCAGCAGCCCGGCCAGTCCGCTCCGTGGGCGGGTGGCCCATGCCCAGGCCTGATCGGCTTCCTCTGGCATGGGTGGTGGGGCGGGCAGATGGGTGCTGTGAGCGTCGTGGATCTGCTCTTGGGTCAGGGGCTGGACACCCCGGCCTGGGCCAGGCCCACGGCGGCGGCCACCAGCGCGTAGCCGCGTGGGTGGCCGCTGTCGGGGCCGCTGCGCCAGATCGATTCCAGCACGGGGCCCGCGGCTAGCTGCTCGGCCACTCCGAAGCGTTCGTCGGCTGCGGCCCGGACCAGGCGCTCGTCTGCGCTGGCGCGGGCTCGTTCGCGTTCGGTGGGGGTCCAGCGGCGTTCGAGGAGGATCGGTGGGGTCTTGAGCACCGCGTACCCCACTCCCGCTCCCAAGGTGTGGTCGGTGCTGCTCGGGTGCAGGGCCTGCAGGTGGTTCTGCCGGATGGTGGCGGCCACCACGGCACCAGCGTGGCCGAGTTCGGTGACCAGGGAGGGGGTCAGACCCGAGGCGGCCAGGTGGCGGTCCAGGTCGTCCAACCACACCACCCATCCTTGCGGTGCGCGTGCGGCCCCTTGTTTGAGCCAGGTGGGCAAGGGGCGCAGGTCGGTGTCCTCGGGTGGGGCCACCAGCATGCGCTCGGGCATGGTGCGGTCCAGCGCGGCGGACAGGGCGCGGGTCTTGCCGGCGGTCGAGGCGCCGGTGACCAGGACGAGGCCTCCGCGTGGTGAGGTCGCGAGGGTGGCCAGTCGCTGGTCGAGTTCCTCGTCCACGTCCCTGGCCACGTAGGGGGCAGGCCCGCGTCCTCAGTGCCGGGCAGGGAGTTGTGGACGCCTAGTTCGCTGGCCTGGGCCTGGTGGACGGGCAGGGCCACCTCCACCCACCCGGGGACGGGTGCGGGGGTGGGTGGGGCGTGCACGGTGACTGGCCCGTGGATGGTTCCGGCCTGGATGGAGATCCCGTGGTTGTCGCCCATGCGGTTGTCGACCATCGGGGTCACCGGTCTTCGAGCCGTGGGGGTGCGAGGTGTTCAGGTCGCTCCGGGGAGGTGTCGCGCGTCGTCAGGGTCGTGGGGGAGGGGGTGTGTGTCCACGCCCGTGTTCGTGGCATAGGGCGATTCTGCCTTCCGCGCGGTGGGTGTGGCCATGCCGCGTGGGACCGGTGTGGTTCGGCGGTCCGTTGGATGTGAGGGCCAGGGTGGCTAAGACCGCGAGCGCCGCGCGGCCGGGTTCGTTGGGCTTGCTTGGCGCTGGTCCGGTGGTGGGGGTGGTCTCCCGAGCGCCCAATAGCAGGAGGAGTAGGTCACGAGTTGCTGCGTGGAAGAGTCTCCATCACGCAGGGTGGCGTGCGTGGCTGACCTTTGGTGGTGTGTGGGCGTATCGTGGTTGGTGAAGGCAGGGGCAGGTCTCCCTGTTATGGGTCGCCCGAGGGTCCGTCGGTTGTCATCGGCGGGCCCTTGGTGTTTGTCCGCTGGAATCTTTCAAGGACGCGGCTCCGATCACCGCTGGGGTAGATGGCGCCCTGTTCGCGCTGGCGTGGGCGACGACGTGCCGCCGTGGATACTGCGTGTCCGCGTCTGCGGATGGGGATGCGGGGAGTGGGTCATCGTGGCGGTTCGCCACGTCTCCAAGGGCAGGCCGCCCCCCGGGGGGCGTTGGCGGTCGGGTGGGAGAAGTCTGACGCGAAACTCGGTGACCAGAATCGGACACGCTCGCCCCGGAAGTGCATTACATTCCCCAATCCCTGAAAGAGGGGCTCCGCATGGAGGGCAGACAGGCCCTGAGCAGGGGGAATGGGTGGATTCAGCGAGGAAGGCTGGGCTCCTGATCGCGAATCCAAGGATCTCATGGTCATAGTTTCCTTTCGCGGTTCACGTGAGTTGGGTGTTATTGTCCGCGCCTGGGAATTCGAGAATGGGATAAAGTCTCCCTTGGTACCCCATGCCATCGTGAACCAGGAGAAACATGATCCCCCGAACTCATAGCTCGAGGTCGGATAGGCCCCCTCGTGTGGCCGCCGCCTTGGCTCTCTTCCTTCCGGCCGCCTACCTGTTCGTCGTCGCTCCTCCCGCCGCCTTCGCGTCCACTGGACTTCCGCGAACCTCCTCCGTCGTCCTCGACGGAGGGGAGCGGTCCGAGTTGGAGCGCCCCGAGCTCGACGAAATTCGACGGGACGCGGAGGAAAATGGTGTCCCTCTGGAAGAGGCAGTCACCTCTTTCATCGAGGAGGCGGCTGAGGATACGCCCATCACAGCGGCGACCCACCCCGATGGTCCGGTGGACACACCGCCTGACCTGTACATCGATGATCTGACCGCGGCTGAGGTCGAAGACCTCATCCAGCTGGCGAAGGACGAGGGCATCTCCTTCGAGGAGTCCATCGACCGTCACGGTTGGCAGAACCAGTTCATCGAGGTCGCCGAGGCCCTCGAGACGTCCTTCCCTGATGAGTTCTCCGGGGCGATGAAGACCCCTGAGGGCACGGCCTGGTTCGCCTTCAAGGACGAGGTGCCAGCCTCGGCCCTCGAACTGGCCGAAGCCCTTCCGGTGTCCGTCGAGCTTGTCTCCGATCGTGGATTCACCGAGAACGAGCTGATCGTGGCCAAGGACCTCGCGCACGCGGAGGTCTTGACGGACTCCAATACCGCCAACGTCGTCACTGGCTATGACATCGAAACCGGTGAAATCAACGTCCAGGCGCAGCTTAATGACGCTCCGGAGACGGAGTCGGCCATGACGGCGGCAGCGGCCGACATCGCCCCTGCCATGGAGCGCCACGACCTGGCGGTGGACTTCCCGGTGCAGGTGGACATCGTCGAGGAGAACCCGATTCAGGAGGACAGCCGTTACATCCGTGGTGGTGGACTCATGAATTTCTCCGGAGGCTTGTGCACCAGCGGCTTCAACCTGAAGTACCAGTCCAGCAACACCAAGCGTGTGGGCACCGCGGGCCACTGCTTGATCGCCGCCTCGGGTACCTATTCCAACCACAGCACTCATGGGGGCAGAACCACGGTCTCCCGCGTCTGGAGGCACAACGGTAGCTGGGGTGATATCGGCTACTTCAGCATCGGCACCAAGACCGCCACCCGCACCTTCTACCAGAACACCAACAGCACGAGGTACGCCACCGGCAGGGCTGGTCTGCCCGCGGTGGGCACCTCTATCTGCAAGTACGGCCGGACCACCGGACGGTCTTGCAGCACCGTCCGACAGCGCCAGGTCTCGGCCGGAGGTAAGAGCAATCTGGTGGTCATGAACTCCACCAACTCTCGTGGAGGTGACAGCGGCGGCCCCTGGTACAACGGCGGGACCGCCTATGGCATCCACATGGGGAGGGTGGGCGGGCGTGCCGCCTTCACGCCTGCCTACTTCTTCCAGAACCGGGGATACGACGTCTGGACGCGCTAGAGCGTGGAAAGGGCATGCATGAGGACAACAATCAGAGTGTGTATGGCGATCGGTCTGGGCCTCATCACCACCTCGTGTTCCTCGTCAGGTCCTGGGGCGGAGGAGGTTGTCGTCGTGGGTGAGGACCCTCGCATCATCGTCCACGACCTCTCGCTGGCCATGGAGGCCGCGTTGACCTTGGAACTGGAGTATCTGCGGGAAGAGGGCTGTCTCGTGGTGCACTCCAGGGACGAGGAGACCCAGGAGATCACCGCTACGGCGGCGCCGGTCTGGCCTGAGGACGTCTCACCGGTGCAGGAGGAAGGCGAGGGCGGGATCACCGTCGCCTCGGTTGGGTCGATCGTCAATGGTGATGTCTTCTCCGCGGTCGGTGGTTCCTGGGAGGCGACAGGCGAGGCTCAGGACATCGACCTTCCGCAGGCATGCCTGCCCGCTGACGGATTCTTCCTGTTGAACGAGGGATCCATCGCCACCGGTACCGGCTGACCGACCCTCCGTCCCCGCGCGACCGGGTGGATACCGGTCACGCGGGCCTTCCCAGCCCTCTATGGGGACGAGCGTTTGCCGGGCACTCCGCTCGTGGTCTGACTCGGGGCGCCCCACGCCGTTTCGGCCTCGGACCGCTCTGCCTCCTGTACACGCCAGTTGGCCCCGCAACCAGTGGTTGCGGGGCCAACTGCTGCTTTGAGTCGCCGATCAGGCTTTGAGCGCACCCGGGGGAGCGAGCGTTCGAGGAAGGCGTGGACGACTTCGCGGTCCAGGGAGCCGTCTAGGCCCAAGGCCTGGACGAGTCCGTAGCCCACCACGTCGGGGGCGATGTCCAACTTCTCTCGCGACTCGCGCACGATCTCCCCGATCAGTCGCTGCGCTGCGGAGGGTTCGTGGCGGATGATCCAGTCCAGCATCTTGGCGGTGGCCGGCCACAAGTGCAGCGAGCCCTTACGGATCGGCTTGCCCTCGTTGACGTCTTCGGTGAACTCGGCGATCACCGCTAGGCGCACGACCGTCGCTAGTTGCGGGAGGGGGACGATCTCGCGCAGGGACACCGCGACCGTCCGGGCCAGGTCTTGGGAGGTCTGGCGTACCTGTTCCACGTTGCGGTGCCGCAGTGCCCAGCGTTTGCGTCGCTGGGGGCTGCTCCACAGCTGCGAGGTGAAGGATTGGGCGAACCGTTCCTGGATCCGGTGCTGGCCCACGCTCAGGGCGGGGTCAGTGCCCTGGTGCGCCAATACCGACGCTACTTCTTCGCGGCTGCGTTGCTCGGCCCAGTCTTGGGCGACGGGGCGTGCCCACATGGCTCGGCCTGCGATGGTGGCTTGGGGCAGGGGCACGTCGTTTTCTTCTCGGGTGAGGTAGGCGCGCAGCGTCGAGGCGGTGATGCCTCCGATCTCGGCCATCTCGTTCACCCCGATGAGTTGGTCGCCCGCGAGTTCGGGGGCGGTTGGTTTGATCACGCACTGATTCAGGGGCAGTGCGCCCTTGGGTCGCTGGGATGCCCAGCGGGCCAGGTCATCGAGCCAGTTTTCGCTTGCTGGGGGTCGTTGGGGTCGATGTTGGCGATCTTGCTGATGCGTCCGCGCTCGGCGTGGGCGGTGTGGTCGAGTTGGTCGCTGGCGTAGACCGTGCTGGCTGCGGCGACGGGGCGTTCGGCGAAGGCTTCGGTGGACCAGTCCCAGATCTGACCGGGTCGGTACCAGGTGGTCCCGTCCCACCAGTAATCACCGGTGCGAAATAGCAGGGGGCGTTCGGTCCAGTGGGCGTGGAGGTCGGCGCTGTCGCCGTCGTGGACTAGGACCACGGTGCGGCCGTGGTCGGGGTGTGTGCGTACGCACCAGGCCAGGGCGTGGTTGATGGGGTCGGTGGTGAAGGCGAGCCAGCCCTCGCCTCCGCCACGGGCGTCGTCGTATCGGCCCCACATGCCTTCTCCGGTGCCGCGTCCCACGGCTTCGGTGGCGGGGCCGTCGTGGGTGGGGATGTGGGAGTCGTCAACGAAGGGCAGGCCGGGGATGGGGTGGTCGGTGGAGGTGCCGTTGGCTAGGGGTCGGGGGTCGCGTCCATGGTGCTGTCCCTTCTTGGATTCTGATGCTATGAAACATACAGCACTGATGGTCTCCGGTCGGAAGCATCTTGAAACTTTGAAGTGATGCCTCTCCCTGACGCACGAGAGCCCCCGCAACCAACGGTTGCGGGGGCGACGTGATGCGCGCGGTTAGATCACGGAGCTACCGCTAGATTCTGTAGTGAACTTCCTCGACCCCGGTCGCGGTCGCTCCCCTCAGGTTGAATAACCCTGAAGCCTGGGCGCGCTGCTCACACTGCGTCTCCTTCCTCAGCCTCCTCGGCGGCTCGGCGGAGCCAGGTCGCGGCTTCCTCCACCCGCCCCGCCTCGTGCAGCAGGACCCCGAGGTTGACCATCGCCTGGACGTGGCCCCGCTCGGCGGCCTTGCGCCACCATTCCTTGGCTCCCTCCACCCGCCCCTCCTTGGCTCCCTCCACCCGCCCCGCCTCGTGCAGCAGGATCGCGAGGTTGAACATCGCGTTGGTGTGGCCCTGCTCGGCGGCCTTGCGGTACCACTCCTCGGCCTCCTCCACCCGCCCCAACCCCTCCAGCAGGACCCCGAGGTTGAACATCGCGCCGGTGTCGCCGTCCTCGGCGGCCTTGCGGTACCACTCCTCGGCCTCCTCCACCCGGCCCACATCATCCAGCAGGACCCCAAGGTTGAACATCGCCTGGACGTGGCCCTGCTCGGCGGCCTTGCGCCACCATTCCTTGGCTTCCTCCACCCGCCCCGCCTCGTGCAGCAGGATCGCGAGGTTGACCATCGCGTTGGTGTGGCCTTGGTTGGCGGTCTTGCGGTACCACTCCTCGGCCTCCTCCACCCGGCCCACATCATCCAGCAGGACCCCGAGGTTGAACATCGCCTGGACGTGGCCCTGCTCGGCGGCCTTGCGGTACCACTCCTCGGCCTCCTCCACCCGGCCCACATCATCCAGCAGGACCCCAAGGTTGAACATCGCCTGGACGTGGCCCTCCTCGGCGGCCTTGCGCCACCATTCCTTGGCCTCCTCCACCCGGCCCACATCATCCAGCAGGATCGCGAGGTTGACCATCGCGTCGGTGTGGCCGTCCTCGGCGGTCTTGCGGTACCACTCCTCGGCCTCCCTCACCCGGCCCAACCCCTCCAGCAGGACCCCAAGGTTGAACATCGCGTCGGTGTGGCCGTCCTCGGCGGACTTGCGGTACCACTCCTCGGCCTCCCTCACCCGGCCCAACCCCTCCAGCAGGACCCCAAGGTTGAACATCGCGCCGGTTTCGCCGTCCTCGGCGGACTTGCGGTACCACTCCTCGGCCTCCCTCACCCGGCCCAACCCCTCCAGCAATAGCGCGAGGTTGTACATCGCGCCGGTGTCGCCCTTCTCGGCGGCCTTGCGCCACCACTTCTCGGCCTCCTCCACCCGCCCCGACTCATGCAGCAGGACCCCGAGGTTGAACATCGCCTGGACGTGGCCCTTCTCGGCGGCCTTGCGCCACCACTTCTCGGCCTCCTCCACCCGCCCCGACTCATGCAGCAGAATCCCGAGGTTGTACATCGCGCTGGTCCCGCCCTCCCCAGCTGAGGCGCGCCAGGCTGATTCGGCGATGTCGGCTCGGTCTGCCTTATAAGCCGTGAGGCCGACGTCGAAGCGGTCCTGGGCGGTGGTCGATTCCAGGGCTGTGTTCCAGACGGCGTCGGGTAGGGGTTCGGGGAGGGCGAGGTAGTCGAAGGCCCGCCACCGCAGGCCGTCGTGGTCGGTGGGCACCAGCAGCCCGGTCAGGCCGCTGCGCCGCTTGGTGGCCCAGTCCCAGGCTCGGTCGGCGTCCTCGGGCAGGGGCGGCGGGTCGGTCAGGTAGGCGCTGTGGGCAGTGTGGATTTGTTCTCGGGTCAGGGGGCTGGAGACCCCGGCATGGGCCAGGCCCACCGCTGCGGCCACCAGCGCGTACCCGCGCGGGTGGCCGCTGTCGGACCCCTCACTCCAGGTCTGCTGGAGGAGAGGGCCCGCGGCCAGCTGCTCGGCCACCCCGAAGCGCTCATCGTCCGCGGCCCGGACCAGACGCTCATCGCTGCTGGCCCGGGCCCGCTCGCGCTCGTTGGGGGTCCAGCGGCGCTCGACGATGACCGGTGGGGCCTTGAGGACCGCATACCCCGCCTTCTCCACGTCAGAGGCACGGTCGTCGGTGCTGCTCGGGCGCAGGGCCTGCAGATGGTTGTGTCGGATGGTGGCGGCCACCACCGCACCGGCCCGGCCCAGTTCAGCGATCAGCGAGGGGGTCAGTCCCGACGCGGCCAGATGGCGGTCCAGGTCGTCCAACCACACCACCCACCCCTGCGGGGCCCGCTCAGCCCTCTCTTGGAGCCAGGCGGGGAGAGGGCGCAGGTCGGCGTCCTCGGGCGGGGCCACCAGCATCCGCTCGGGCAGGGTCCGGGCCAGTGCGGCGGCCAGGGCGTGGGTCTTGCCCGCGGTCGAGGCGCCGGCCACCAACACCATCCCGCCGCGCGGTGCGGCGGCAGCTGCGGCTAGGCGTTGGTCGAGTTCGTCGTCCACGTCCCGGCTCACATAGGGCGGCAGGACCTCACCGCTCAAGCTGGGCAGGGCTTCGTGGGTACCCAGGTCGCGGGCATCGGCCTGGTCGACGGGCAGGGCCATCTCCACCCAGCCCGGTACTGGCGGGGTCGCCGGTGTGGGCGGGTTGTTTACGGTGACGGGCCCGATGGTGCCGGCCTGGATCGTGGTGCCGTGGACGTCACTGGCGCGGTTGTTGACCCGTGGGCCCGTCGGTGCCGGTGCGGGTGCGGGTGCCTGCGCCATCGAGGTGGGGGTGCGTTGGGGGTGCCCAGGCCAGGGCCAAGGCTACGGCGGCCAGGACGAAGGAGCCAGCGCCTGCGGCCCAGGAGAGCTCCTCCAGCCCGGGCAAGAACAGGGAGGCCGCCCACACCACCAGCAGAGCCGCCCCGCCGACCGCGGACATCCGCACCCAAGTTCGTCGCATACGCCGATTCTGCCGCCTGTTGGCGTCGACTACCGCTCCTCCATCCGCTGCACCAGGGGGCGAAGGCCTGCGGCCTCGAACTGGGTTCAGCCCTGACCTGCCACCGCTGCTGCTCGTCCTGGTTGATGAGCACCAGCAGGGCCGGTCGCGGGTCCACCTCCACGCCAGCGGAGAAGGGCGACACTACGCTCGAGGCCGCACGCCAAGCGGTCACGACCAGTGAATCGGGACCATGGAGGCATGTTCGCCTTCGGCGGTGCCGATCTCGACGGGTTCTTCGCCACCCGCCGCGGGGACGGTGAACCAGGACACCTTGCCTGCGCTATCGGTGGAGCGGAAGAGGAGTTGGTCTCCCTCTGGGGACAGAACGGGATGCTCGTTGGTGCGGTCGCTGCCGGGCAGGATCTGTCGCGGCACCACGGGTGCGGGGTCCCCGAAGAACGGCTCCTCCACCTCCTCGGCGGGGTCGAGGGACCAGACCGTGAACTCGTTGTCGTCGAGCATCAGCTCGTACTCGCCGACGGCGAACACTGCGCGAGGGCGCCTCTGGCCCGCGGAATCCGAGCGTGAGAACTTGAGGTGCTCCCAGTCTCCTTCGAAGGGGCGGCCGTTGTTTCCCCTACCGGCGGGCACGAGCGCGGGTTCCCCCTCGAGGCCTTCCGAGAGACTGATCTCCCCGTCCTGCACCTGGAACACCCCGGCGATACCTGACTCGGCGAACGCGAAGTGTCGGTTGTAGAAGCTGGAGATCTTGGCTGGACCGCTGGGGTTGTCCGTGTCCTGGACGACGACGGTTCCGAATAGAACGCCGGACTGCGGGTCGATGATGAGGCGCTCGCATCGCGTCCCGCAATCACCCACGTCCCGGACCTGCCCGCTGTCGGGGTCAAGCGCCTTCACCGTGTGGGTTTCGCTCCCGTGGTCGACCTCTATGTAGTAGAGCCCGCCGTCAGCGTGCGAGTACCGGGCTGAAATCTTCTCGGTGGTGCCGCTGAAGTCGGACGGGTCGTCAGCGGGCAGGAGGGCCTCCACCCCGCCGTCCGCGGACATCGCGCCGACCGTGGTGGTCTCTATGCCGTTGATCTTCTCCACGATCGTCACCAACAGGAGCGACTCGTCTGGCAGGACCAGTGCCGCCAGATCGTGGGCTTGGTTGGAGGTGATCGGGAATGTTCCACTGAGCGTGTCCTCGAACGCCTCGGTCGAGCAGCCCGGGAGTTCCACACTGTGGAGGGACTCCACCGGACGGCTGTGGGCAAGCACGGGCTCATCGGTGGCCTCGGCATCGGCTACGGAGAACACGTGTTCGGCCTGGACGGAGCCGTCTTCGCGGGAGAACCGTGACACGGTGATGGAGTCCTCTCCGCAGGCCAGCGCGAGGAAGCCATCCCCACCGAGAGGTGCGGTTTCCGCACTGTCCTCGTTGCCCTCTCCGGCCTGCTCTGTCTTTTCTGCGCTGTTTGGGTCGTCACCGCAGGCCGTGACGACGAGGAGCGCTGACAGGGCCGCACCAGACATCAGTCGTGAGGATCTGGAAAGTCGGAGCAAGACGCACCTATTCAGGGGAGTGGGACCCGGCCTCCGGGCGCTCCACGGCTGGTCGTGGGCCGGCTGGCTGGGGCCTTGAGCAAGGGCGGTAGCACTTTATCGCCGAACCCTCGCTGGGTGGAGCGACTGCCGGAGAAGCTGACCAGGCCTCCTCCACTAGTGACTTTTTGATGTAATACCTTGAGTGAAAGTTCGCGACCGCCTTCGGAGGAGTCATGCCTGATCACAAGATCGAGGATCTGATCACGCTCAAGGAATGGGCCGCGCGGTGCGGATACAGCCACGACTACGTGGTGCGCGTCATGCCTCGCTACTATCCCGACTTCCCCGCCCCGGAGCGCGCGCGTCTCGGGGCGAGCGCCAGGGGCGGTGGGGGAGGGAGCAACCTGTACGACCCGGCCAAGCTGGCCCCTTTCGAGCCGCATGGGCCCGACCCGGTGGAGCTGGATGAGGAGGACCTGGACAAGCAGGTCACCCTGGGTGGGTTCGCCAAGTTGATCGGGGTCAACACCGGCAGCGTGACCCAGATCAAGGACGACCGTCCGGACACGTTGCCCTTCACCGTGGATGGCCAGCGCCATTGGTACCCGCGCGCCAAGTACCACGCCCGCGACCTGCTGTTGATGTGGAACAACCGTCCTGGCGCGGGGGCCGGTTCGGACAAGCGTCGCCCGGCCTTGCCCTGGCACCGTCCGGCCACGTGAGCCTTAGGTTCTGACGCCAGGCCGACTCAGGCCTGATCAGGCGGTGTCCCTCACTCGAAGTGAGGGGCACCGCCTTCTTCTGTCTCCGAGCGCGCAGGGATCTTCGATCCGACGCAAAGACGTAAAACATTAACTGAGGAGACAGCAGATGCCCGAGAACTTCGCCCCCAGATCGAAACCGCCGCCATCGGTGACGAGGTCAACGTTCGCTGCCCCTGCGGTAGCGGCAAGTGGATGAGGGACTGCCACCCCAACGGCGCCTAGAGATCCACGCCGGGGCCCTGCCCCGCCCCGGCACGCAGGACCGCCGCACGAAACGG
The DNA here is from genome assembly GCA_018388625.1 of Nocardiopsis eucommiae. GTDB lineage: Bacteria > Actinomycetota > Actinomycetes > Streptosporangiales > Streptosporangiaceae > Nocardiopsis > Nocardiopsis eucommiae. The sequence goes on from CP074403.1 coordinate 35,534, forward strand.
CGCGAGTTTTGACTACTCAATAGCGGAAGGCTCAGGACGCGGCCCCACGGGATCGTTGCGGAGCCGAGCGCGGTTGGATCCTCGCGGCGCGCACCGGGGGCACAGCCGAAGAACCAAGAGCGGAGCCAGCCCCGCCCTATTCATGGCAAGTGTGAATGCCCCCGGCACGCGCCGCCCTACCGCGCTCAGCACCACCGCAACGATCCCGCGACCCCGCTCAAGTGGGCACGCCCCCAGGTTGACAACCAGAAGAAAAGATGTACTATATGAAGTGGAAAGTTCTTCCCCGAGCCCCACCGGACAGGGAAGAAGAGAAAGGTAAAGTGCGCAGGGATCTGCGCACTGAGTAGACGGCGTGTCGCGTTGCCCAAGCAGCCTCCGTCGGCGAGGATGATGGTCATGCTTGACGGGCGTGGGGATGACTTGGAGGGAGGGCGGGCGTGGCCTGGTGCACCGTTCTCGGCCCCTCCGCCGAACAAGTCGAGTACCGCCTGAGTCAGCAATGCGGATGCGACCAGGTCGCCACCCCCGAACACACCCAGGAGCACGACCACGACACGGTCGTGGACTACCGACTCCTCCAGGCCGATCGCCCCATCACGCGCATCGGCTCCGGGTGGGCCGAGTTCGATCACGCCCCTGGCGAGGAGTTGCGCACCAACCGTGAGTTGGACACCGTGCGCGCGGTCATGGCCGGTGTCGACCCGCGCAGCGGACGAGAACTGGTCGCGCCGAAGATGGCGGTGGATCCTCGCGCCAAACTCGCCGCCCGCCCGTTGGTGGAGGCGGTGGAGAGGATCGCTGAGGCCGCCCACATGAGCCCGGCCGAGCTGCTGGCGGGCAGCGAGCGATCAGCGAAGCGATACGCACGCCTCATGCGCGGCCTGCACCGTGACGGCGACGCCCACCAGGCGCCCATCAAGGACCTGTCGGCGATCGCGGCCGAGGCTGGGGTGGGGCTGGAGGTGCTCTACGACAAGCAGGCGCTGGCCCAGGCCACGGCACACGCCGACTCCAAGGTGCGTGTCGGCAATCGGGGGTATGACCTGGTCCTGAACATGCCCAAGTCCGTCAGCGTGCTCTACGGTCTGGCGGATCCGGCGATGGCCGCCCAGATCGAGGAGCTGTATCTGCGGGCGGTGAACGAGACCGTGGCGGGGGTCGAACAGTGGTGTGCCTACGGGGTCTCGGGGCACCACGGCGACGGACGCTCCGCCGAGCGTGTGGGATCTTCTGGGTTGATCGGTTCGGTGACCTTGCACCGTTCCGCTCGACCGGTGAACGGGCAGGTAGGCGACCCGCACATCCATGCCCACGTCATGCTGGCCAACATGGTCCGCTGCTCCGATGGAACCTGGCGCACCATGGCTTCGGGAGGACGGGACCTACACCGGCACGTGCAGGCCGCTGGGGAGCTGGCCAAGGCTCGGGTGAGGGAACTACTCACGCAACAGCTCGGCGTGCGATGGCAGCGCTGTGCGCACTCGGGGGAGTGGGAGATCGTCGGGATCGACCCACAAGTACGTGGGGCCTTCTCAGCTCGCGCTCATCAGGTCAAGGGAGCAGCGGGGAAGGGGGCCTCGGCTACCTCCAAGCGAGCTCACGCCCGAAAGTCCGCGCACGCCAAACAGGACGTGTCGCAGTTGGACCTGCGCACCGCTTGGGCGGATCGGGCCGCGGTCTCCGGTATCGACCCTGAGCGTTTGGTCCGGGAGGCGACCGGCAGGTGGGACCAAGGCACGCCAGGCCCCAGCCCTGATCGGGGACCAGACCAGGGGCCTCCCGATTTGGGAACGGTCGCTGCGCGGGTCTGGGACCCAGAGTTCGGGGTCACGGCGACCACGAAGACCACGACTCGAGCGAAGGTCTTGGCGGCGGTGGCCGACGCGTGCCCGGTCGGTGTGGGCTCAGCGGTGGAATTGGAGGCCTTGACCGACGCGGTCCTGGAGCATCCCATGGCGGTCCGGTTGCCCCGGCAGGGCTCCTCGCATTTGTCGCACGCGGATCGGTTCACCTCTCTCGACATCGTTGAGGCCGAGCGGGCCATCGTGGCCGCCGCCGAACGCAGGCGCGAGGCGGGTGTGGCGGTGGTCGATCGGCGTGTCTCGAGCACGGTGCTCAAGGGGTGGTGTGAGCAGAAGGGCTTCACGGTCAGTCGCGAGCAACTGGCCGTGATCACACGGCTGGTCGAAGCTGGTCATGGTCTGGACACCGTCCAGGGTGTGGCCGGTGCGGGCAAGACCAGTGTGATGAGCGCGGCTCGGTGTGTGTGGGAGGCCGCCGGGTACCGGGTCGAGGGCGCGGCGGTGGCGGCGGTGGCGGCCGAAGGGCTGCGGGCTGAGGCCGGGATCGCCTCTCGTACGGTCGCTTCCTGGCTTCAGCGCATCGAGGATGGGCCGGGGTTGGCCGGGGTGGACGTATTGGTCTTGGACGAGGCCGCCATGATCTCCGACCGTGACCTCGCCCGTTTGGTGGCCGAGGCCGACCGTCGCGGTACCAAGATCGTGGGCATCGGTGACCACCAACAGCTCAGGGCCGTGGGGGCTGGCGGTGGGTTCGCGCGGGCCCACGAGGCCATGCGGGGTCTGACCTTGGAACAGAACCATCGCCAGCGTGGTGAGCTGGATCGTCGAGCGTTGCGGACCTGGCGAGAGGGCGGCCGCCACTCCGCCTTGGCGTTGTGGGCTGAGCACGGGATGGTGCACGCCCCCGCCGATTTGGACTTGGCCTATGGGCAGATGGCCGCGGCGTGGTGGCGAGATCGTGCCCGTCATGGTGACGCGCACGAAGCCACCGACCAGCTCCTCATGCTGGCGGCCACCAACGCCGACGTGGGCCATCTCAATTCCCGGGCCCGTGCCATCGCGCGTGCTGAGGGTCTGTTGACCGGTGAGGACGTCACCTTCCGTGTGGCGGGGGCGGCACGGTGGCGATGGCGCCTGGGGATCAGGTGCGTGTGACCAAGAACGACTACCGATCTCGACGCGACCCGAGTAGCCCTGACGTGCTTAACGGATACCGGGGTGTAGTCCTGGCCGCGCATGCTCGACGGGGTGTGCTGATGCAGTGGCGGTCCTCGGATGGGCGCCATGAGCGGGCGTGGATGGATCCGGGGCAGGTCGCTCGTGGAGATCTGGTGCACGGCTACGCGATCACGATCGCGTCCGCTCAGGGGCTGTCCTCTCAGCGCTGTCACGTACTGGGGTATGGGGCCGACGCGCACAGCCTCTATCCGGCTATGAGTCGGGCCAAGGAGCGCACGGATCTGTATCTTCCGGCGGCGGAGTTGGAACCGGAGCAGGTGAGCCTTCGTCTGGGCCAGGCTCGTACCACTCGGGAGGGGCTGAGTCAGGTGGTGGCGGCGTACGCGGCCACGCTCACCGATGCTCCCGAGATCATGGTGATCGACGAGCTCGATTCCATGCGGGGAAGTGGTGCCCGTCAAGAGTCGGGTGTGCCCGAGCATGAGCGTCTCACTGGGGAGGCCAAGGCCTTGGCGCTTCGTGCCAACGAGTTGGAGGAGGGTCTACCGGCTCTGCGTGAGCGGGTGCGGTCGGCTGGGGCCCGCGCCACGCACGGTCGCGTGCGGTTGATGTTGGAGGGCACCACTCCCGCCGCCGTCGAAGCGGACGCGCGACGGGCCCGTGACGACCTTCGCGGGGCCACCGAAGAGGTCCGTGCCTTGCGGGGCCGGGCCTCCGCCCTCATCCGGCGGGCTGAGGGTGAGCGTGGTCGTCATGAGCGGGGCCAAGCCGAGGCCATGGTTCAGCACCGGCAGCAGCGGCGTTTGGAGGCCGTGGCCGTTGAGCATGGGATGACCCGCGATGAGTTGCGAGCCTTGGACAAGAAGGGTCTGAGTGCTTTGGAGGCGCGTCAGGTCTCGGGCGGGGCCCGTGTCCGGCGCTCTCACTCGGGCAAGATCACCGTCGCGACGCTTCCTCAGGCTGCTGGGCCACGCGCGCCGGCGCGTGGTTCCGCGGCTACGGTTCCGCGGCGGGCACCTGTTCGTCGTGATGGGGGTCCGCGGCCAGGGTTGTAGAGGGTCGTGGGGTTGGTCTTGGTGGGGAGATCCTTGAACGGCTCCACCATCTATCAAACTTTGAGGGCGTATAGTTTGATGGATTGTGTTGCTGTGAAAGGAAGGCATCGATGGCCACGTGGGAAGAGGAGCACTGGCAGTCCAGTGTGCACTCTGGCGTGCCCCGGTCCGCGCGACGGTCGGGGACCTACCGACGCTACGTCCCCGATCGTGTCGATGGGCTTGCTTTGGCCATCGATGGTCGGCTCTCTCGTCGGGTGCATGTGGTGGAGCGTGACATCCGGGATCTGAATGGTCCTGGTGCGGAGAACTTGGCTGGGATGGCGCGTTTCTTGCTGCGTTCCGAAGCGATCGCTAGCTCGCAGATCGAGGGGATCACTCCTTCGGCGCAGCAGATCGCTCTCGCCGAGCTCGGCCAGTCCGAGTCGGTGCGTGGGGTCAGTGAGCAGGCGCGCTTGGTGGCCAACAACATGACGGTCGTGCGGCGGTCCACGACCGAGCTCGTCGAGACGCCGACCTTGACGGTGGATCACGTCATCGAGCTTCACCGGTCGCTGCTGCCTGACCAGCCGCATCATCATGGTCTGCGCACCGTGCAGAACTGGATCGGTGGTTCGGACTGGAATCCGATCGGAGCTGACTTCGTGCCGCCGGGCCCTGACCGGGTTCGTGGGCTGATGGCCGATCTGGTCGACTACATCAATGGGGCGGCTCACTCTCCGCTGATCCAAGCGGCGGTGGTGCATGCTCAGTTCGAGACGATCCATCCCTTCACCGATGGCAATGGTCGTGTGGGTCGTGCCCTGATCCACACGGTTTTGGCGCGCCGTGGGTTGGCTGAGCGCGCGGTTTTGCCCATCAGTCTGGTGTTGGCCACGTTGCGGGATCAGTACGTGGGTGGGCTCAACACCTACCGGCATCAGGAGCCAGCGGCGAGCGCTGGCGCGAGTGCGTCGGTCAACGCTTGGGTGGATGTGTTCGTTGAGGCGGCCGCCATCTCCGTGGAGCAGTCGCAGACGCTCATGCGGGATATCGATGATCTTCGTTGTGCGTGGGTTGAACGTCTTTCGGTTCATCGGGAGTCCGAGGGGCGGCGTCCTCTGCCGCGCGCGGATTCGGCCGTGGCGCGTTTGCTGGATCAGCTTCCTGAGGCTCCGGTGGTGACCGCGACGACTTTGTCGAAGATCCTCAACGTGTCGTTCCCTGCGGCTAGTGCCGCGCTGGATGAGTTGTTGAAGGCTGGCATCGTTCAGACGAAGTCGATCGAGCGAGGTGCCACCGCCTATCTCGCTCGTGAGGTGCTTGAGGTGATCACGATGGCTGAGCGTGCTTTGGCGAGTACGAAGTTCGACACGCGTGTGTCGGCTCCGGGTCGTCCGGCGCCGGCTCGTCCTCAGGGTTGAGGGGAGGTTCTCGGGCTTGTGGGTGGGTGGTTGGGGGGTTAGGGGCTGTGGCCTGGAGGGCGTCGAGGGGTGCGGCGTGTGGGTCTGGCCGAGGGTGGGGAGTCGGGTTTGGTGGGGCGCGGTGGGGTGGCGTTGTGGCCCAGGGAGGGTCCTCGCTGTTTTCGGGTGTGGGTGTCCGTGGGTGCGACGCTGGCTACTGGGGGAGCCGGACTGGGGGCAGTTCGACGGGGGTGTCTTGGGGAGCCTGGGACAGGCGTCGCAGGTGTGTTGTGACTGTGGAGCGGGCTTCGTGGTCGTGGGGGTAGGCGATGGAGGCCGCTTGTTGGGCTTGGTCGGCTAGACGCGTGAGGGTGGGGGCGGTCTGTTCGTTGAGTTGGCCTCGGTGGGCCAGTTCGCGGGTGTGCTCGGCCCATAGTTCCAGCCAGGTTCGGGCGATTTCTGGGGAAGGGGCGGCGTTTCGTTCGCTGTTGGTGGCTTCCACGGCCGCGCCGGGGGTGGGGTTGGTCCACTGGCCGTGTGGGGTGCGGGTGTTGGTGTGAAGGTTCGCGCCTTCGCGGTTGGTGATGTGGAGTTGGTGGGTGCCCGCGGTGTCCTCTGCGGCTTGAAGGGTGGAGGGGATCATGTTGTAGGCGCTGTCGTGGGCGGTGGCGGGGGTCCAGCGGGCTGTTTCGGTGTCGGCGGGGTACAGGTAGCGGCCCAGGGTGGCCAGGAGGCTGTCGCGGTAGGGGACGGCCAGGCCTACGACTTCGACTCGGTAGCCGGCGGCGGCGAAGCGGTCGATGGTTTGCGCGACGACGTGCGGGTTGCGGAAGACTCCTTCGAGGAGGAGGGAGTACCGGTTCTGTAGTGCGTGGTCGATGCAGCGGCGTACCCAGGCGCCGGAGGCTTGGGCGGTCGCGTTGGGCATCAGCCAGGGGTGGTCTTGGGCCAGTCTGGTGAAGGCGGGGTGGAAGGGTCTCAGGTCGTCGCCGGAGAGGGGGACCAGCTCTTCTTGGCGGCCTTGGGCCACGGTGGCCATGGCTCGGGATTTGCCCGCTCCGGGTTGGCCGCCGACCAGGACCAGGGTTGGGGTTTCCAGGTTGTCTGGGTAGGGGCCGAAGACGAACTCCCGGACCGTGGGGGATTGGTCGGGGTGGTTGGTGGGCCGGTCGAAGATGTAGTCCAGGTCCTCTTCGGGGAGGGTGAACTCGGCGGCTTTCACTCGAGGTGCCTGAGTCGGTTCAGCTCGTTTCGTAGTGAGGCGCTCAGGGTGTCGATCTCTTGCTTGTTGTCGGGGTTGACTCGAGAGACTGAGTCTCGGACCTTCTCGAGGTCGGTTTTGTAGGTTCGTTGTCGCTCGGGGTCGCCGAGGGCTTGGCGTGAGAGGGCGATGTAGTGGGCTTGGAGTGCTTGCGCGGTGCTTTTGAGTGATTCGTAGGCGTTCGTGAGCTCGTGGGTGTTTCGGTAGGGGTTGGTCATGTTTTCTCCTGAAGTCATCGCGTGTGGAGGTGTGTGGGTCGTCCGGCTGTGTGGGCGGGGGGCTCGGGTGGGTCGAGTTGGTGTCCCGGCCGATCTTTCCCTCATTTCGTTGGGGGGAAAGATCGGTCGGGGCATCGACTTGGCTGAGCTGGGGAGGGGCTATCCCCACGTACGTGGGGAGCACTCGGGCCTGGTCGGGCGCAACGCCGAGACCGAGGGTCCATCCCCGCATGCGCGGGGAGCATGCTGACCCGGCCAAGTGGTGCCACCGGACCATTGGTCCATCCCTGCGTGCGCAGGCACCTGTGCACCATGAACACCTAGGAGCATGCTCGCCGTAGACCGCGTTCGGGACCTCGATCCTCTCTACCGGGCGGTGTCTCTCGGCCGGGGTAAGGTACTCCCGAGATGCTTCTGGTAAGCACGACGAAGGCCCCCAGTTGATGGCTGGGGGCCTTCGTCGTGCGCGCTACTTGTGGGGCGCGGTCTTGAGCAGCGCGGCCCATTCCGCGCCAGGGAACAGCAAGTGCCCAGCATCGCGGTTCTGGGTGTCACGCACGGCCGACGCCCCTGGGACATCGGCAACCTCAACGCAGTCCTGCGTCTGGCCACCGCTGTAGCTCGATTTGCGGAAGTTCAGGTGGGATGTTTCTGGCATGACTCTCTCACAGGGATGACAAGCGGTTCCGGATCAGCGCGCGCGACTCGTCTACGGACAAAGCCGAAGCCTGCACGAAGTCGAAGCGGCGCGTGTACTGGCGGACCTGCTCTGAGGATTCCAGATAGAGCTCCTCTGTCGCGACCTCCAGATACACCACCGGCGGGTCCGGCGTGGGGAACTCCATGACCACGAAGTGTGCAGTCATGGCCGCATGAAGCCCACCCGTGACCGGGAGCACCTGGATGCCGATGTTCGGCCGGTTGCTGACCTCAACAAGGTACTCCAGCTGGTCACGCAGCTCGGGCGTGATGTGGAGGAGCGCGGCTTCATCAATGACGGTCCAGAACGCGGGCGGGTCGGTCTTGGAGAACACCGCCTTACGCAACATGCGCGCCTCGACGCGACGATCAATATCGTCCGCTTCACCCATGGAGCTGGCGACAGCCATGGCCCGCGCGTAGGACTCGGTTTGCAGGAGACCTGGAATCGTCATCGACTGATAGGACCGGATGGAGGAAGCCTCTGCCTCCAGTCCGATCAACTGGCCGGTGCCGAGGACGTTCTCGTAGGTGGCCCACCAGCCGCGCTGGGTGGCTTCGCGAACCAGGCCCGCGTAGCCAGCGCGCTCGACGGGGTCCGTGACTCCGTAGATGTCGAGGAGCAGTTCGACGTCGTCAACTGACAGCCGCTTCCAGTCTCCGGTCTCCATGCGGTTGACCTTGGACTCTGACCAGCCGCGGACCTTGCCGGTGCGCTCTTTGGCCTCGGCTGCGACGGCTTTCGCTGTGAGCCCGGTGCGCTCTCTCTGCTGGAAGAGCAAGCGGCTGAGCCGCCGCCGGCGGAGGGTCGGGCTGACCATGTCGTCCTTCCTCACGGCTCCCATCTGACGCTCTGATCCTATGGCGGCAGACCTGGATTCCGACATTTCACGCACCTCGCATCAACAAACGGAGCCTGCTGCAAATTTACAACCTCCCTCAAAAATTTGAGGCTTGCAAATATATGAGCGGGCGGCGACTATGGGGTCACCAGAAGATTCCGCCGGTCTCCCGCCCGGCACTGTCCGTACCGGAGGTGTGCGCCCATGGCGCCCCGATACCTGAACGCGTCTGAGATCGCCTACGTGAGGTGGGCCGCGACCGAGGCCCTACGATGGCGCCGCCCCAGGCAGGCCGCTCGTGTCCGTGGGTTCGCCGCGCACCCCCACCGCCACCCGACCGACTCCCGAGGACCGCTCATCCCCTCTCCCCGGAGGCCGATCGATTCCGCCCCCATACAGGTCTTGGGGGTTGTCCTGGCCGGGTTGCGGCGTTTGGCGGTGGCCTCGTGAGCGTGTTCTCACCCGAGCTGACCATCCGCGAGGCGACGGTCCCGCTAGCGAGCTTCATCAAGCCGTTCCACGCCCACTACTTCTCCCGGACCGTGGGCACCCCGTTCCGTAAGCGCAAGTACGCCTTCGCCGGACTCCCCAGCCTGATGCCCCTGGTCCGCGCGTTCTTGGACACCAGCGCAGCCGAACGCAGCACGGACTACCGGTACCTGTTCACCCTCCTTGGCTCAGAGCTGGCCAACAACGCGATCGCACACTCGTTGTCGAGTGAGCACGGACAGACCTACTCACTCACCGTCGACCGAGGCGCGAACGGCATGACGCTGACCTGCCAGGACCAGGGCACCCGCCACCCCATGAACCCCGGCCCGCTCACCGCCACCCATCTGCCTGCCCTCAACCCCGAGACCGGTCCGGGCAACGACCAAGGCCTGGGCCTAGGGCTGATCAACGCCCTCGCGGACCAATGGGGAGACAACGGCAACCCGAAGTTCCGACAGGTCTGGTTCCACCTCTCCTACGACCTCACCCACAACCCCTGGAACCAGATCGACGCCGAGGTCTCGTGATGGTCCCCCCGTCCTCCTGCACCTCCAGCAGCCTCGACGCCGACGGCGTCCCCCGCTCCTGCTCCCTGGAAGCCGGACACGACGACGCCCACATGAGCTGGTCCGCCGACACATGGGAGGACCCGGCCGTCGTCCTGCCCCGGCTCTCTGCCCGCTGGGGCCACACTCACCACATCTCGTGGACCGGCCGTCTTTGGCTGGCCACCGATCGTCGCCCGAGCAGCCACTGGCGCACCGAGGTCGAACCCACCCCCGAGCAACTGGAGGAGTCCCTCCAAAGGCACCACGGCGCACCCGCGCCCACGTCAGCGCCGCCATAGACCCCCACCACCTCACCTCACAGCACCCACACCAAGGAGGACACGATGGATATGGACATGCAGGCATTCCTGGAAGAGGTCGCCACCCAGGCGACCGCCGCCCCGCGCCGAGACGCCCCCGCCGACTACCTCCACCAGCGCGCCCTGGTCCTCGCGGCCGTTCTCCGGGCTGTCGCTGAGGGAGAGCACCCGGCCGACGCCTTGGAGGTCATGGAAGAGCAGCTGACCAAGGCCGACCAGCCAGAGGGGGCCGTGATCGTGTCCACGCCCGAGTGGGGTGGCCAGCTGGCCACCGCAGCCGCTTAGATACCCCGCGCACTCGCCGCTGTCTGAAACCTGGCGGGTGCGGGGCCATCTTCGCCCTGTTGTGAGGGACGCAGGGCGGACGCAGCTACGTGAGCCCTGGAACCCCCGGGGCCGGGAGAGACACCTCTCCCGGCCCCACCCACAGTGAAGAGGAGTGACATGAGCGAGCCCGAGAAACCGCCCCTCGGAACGGGGCGGGATGGACATCATGGCCGTCATCCGCAAAGTGGGAGGGAATGGCGACGACGCGGCAGTCAACGGCTGCACCGTAGTCCAGGGCCTTCATCTCCTGGGTTCAGAAGCATCACACCACCCGGGACATGCATGTGTCGATGACGGGTCCATCCCCGCGCGCGGGGAGCATAGCGCTGACCACAGCAGCGGAGCGCGTGGACGTGGCCCGGAGCTTCCTGGTCGAGTGGGACACGCTGCCCCTGCCGCGCCTGTGGTCCCTGGTGCATGAAGTCGTGGAGCGGGTCGACGTGGACCGCCGGTCCGAGTCTGAGGTCTACGTGACCACCGTGATCGGTGGCGACACACGTACCGAGGACCTGCCCGCTGACCACGCCGCGAACGCGGCGAAGGCCCGTGAAGCCGCTTGAGAAAGCGTGCCTAGACGTATCGTCGCACGTCACTCTGGCATACCTATGTAGGGACAAGGAACCACTACGGTGTCCCTACATGGACGTCCCTGAAGTGTCAGAACTGGTGGATGTGCAACGGCTATGGTGATTCCGGTGCTCCGCACCAGTTTCTAGGCACATGTGGCCCCCTGGACGCTCGTCCAGGGGGCCACATGGTTTCCCGGGGTTTACGCCTCGACGCGGGCAGTGGAGAGCAGGGCGGCCCACTCGGCGCCAGGGAACAGGAGGTGCCCGCGCTCCCTGTTTTGGGTGTCGCGCACGGCCGACGCTCCGGGGAGATCGCAGACCTCCACACAGTTGTTGCCGCTGCCGCTGTAGCTACTCTTGCGGAAGTGCTTGGGCGTCTCATTCATCGTAGGTGCTTCCTAGCGTGGCGAGGTGGGTCCGCAGGGCTTCGGCCGAGGCATCCCCGGTGAGGGCGGATGCTGAGGTATGGCTGAATACCTCCAGGGTATGGGCTACCTCGTCGGGCTCTTCGAGCCAGATCGACGCGGCGTAGGTCTCGACGTAGGCCAGTGACGGGTCAAGCGGCTCGGCGTAGTCCATCAACAGGATGCTGCCCATGTTGGCGGCGTGCGCCCCAGCGGTGAACGGCAGCACTTGGAGTGGAGCGTGTGCCTGGGTCCATCCCCGCGTGCGCGGGGAGCATTCCGGGTTCCACAGCTCTTCGCCGTTGCGCGGGGTCCATCCCCGCGTGCGCGGGGAGCATCTCATCGAGGACCAACGCGACGTACGCGCCATCGGTCCATCCCCGCGTGCGCGGGGAGCATCGCTCCTTCCATTCGGGCCGGGCCGTCCAGGTGGGTCCATCCCCGCGTGAGCGGGGAGCATACTTTCTGAACTGGACATTCACCAACGGGAAGCGCTCGATTCTGCAACTTGTCGAGAAGCAGACAAACCAGACATCCGGAAGAGCTGCAACCAGCTTCGACCTCCGCTCGGGAGGGTATCAACCGATAACAGAGCCCACCCCCTCTGTAGCCCTTCTGCGCTTCGCCCGCGACTCCTCGACCACCCCGGGGCGATACAGGTTCAGTGGAAGCATCCGCCAGGTTCTATACAGAGGGTGCTCGTTCCGCCTTAGGGTCGAGGAACGCTCGAGCCCCCGGAGCTCCCGGCATCCTCTAGTGGTACCCCCGGTATTCGCTCAGTGGGCCTGCCGGTGTGTCGTCTCGGCCATGGTCGGCAGCGAGGCCGAGGCACCGACCCACGTGGCTCGGTGCCATCCGGACCAGCACTGACCAGCGCTACGTAGGCAGTGATCTAGCGCGAGTGGGCATCACTTGATCGAGGCAGCTGCTGTTTATGCATTCCGAGTCGAGTTCGCCAGCTGGTGCTACCGACTTCGCGGGAATGAGCAGCTCGTACGTGTGAGCGCATATGGCGTGGTGCCTCTGAATTCCTGATCGGTGGGATCTGTGGCTGCACTCTTCGGGGTGGCCTTGGCCTTGCGAGGGGGTGCCCGGGTTCTGGTGTGAACCGAACCGCCTCGAGGGAGGGCTGCGGCGCGAGGACTTCGCCGCGAAGTCGAAGACGGCTCGACCAACTCCACGCCGAGTTCCCGCCACTCCGGAGCGAAGCAACCGCTCGTCCAGCGAGACACCTCCCGTGTGAAGCAAGACTTCTCACGCTTGGATCGAAGCGCTCCCCGTCTCGAGCGAGACACCCCGTGTTTGGAGCGAAGCATCTCGCGACTGGCCCCCAGCTCCCCCGTGTGAAGCGAGAGACGCCCGTGGCGCGGCACGTGGTCCGAAGAAGTCCGTAGTAGAGGGACCTCTCGACGATGTGGTTCTGCCTGGGCTAGAAGAGGGCTGGATCCAGGAGGAACCTAGATCGATCCACTCCGCACCCGAGTCCTCGCCACTCCGGGGCGAAGCGGCGAGAACTTCGCCGCGAAGTCGAAGACGGCTCGACCAACTCCACGCCGAGTTCCCGCCACTCCGGAGCGAAGCAACCGCTCGTCCAGCGAGACACCTCCCGTGTGAAGCAAGACTTCTCACGCTTGGATCGAAGCGCTCCCCGTCTCGAGCGAGACGAATCGAACGAGGAATACAGGAAAGGCGCTTCACTGCGAAGTTAGCGCGACTCGATCGGGACTTGCGCGAAACGCGAGGTCATCATTTCCACTACAAGAGCTTTTTCAGAGCAAATCGCAGGAATAATTGGATGCCAGGATGGTCCATAATCAAATGCCTTAATTAGGGGCCCGGCTCGCATGAGTATCGTCTATACTCGATCATGAAAGAGGGGGTCGCGGCGGCTGGGTCGGAAAGCCAACACCACCACGAACCCCCTGTCCCACCTCGTGGGCGACCCGCTGTGCTACCAGCGGGCCTCGCCTACGAGGTGGCTCCCAGGAACCACCTGATCAGCCAGATGACGAACCGGACCACGGCGAGTCCTGCGGCCAGGGCCCTCAGGGCCTCCAGCGGTTTGGTCCACCACGGCGAACGGGGTTCCTCGGTAGCGCTCATCCTCATCGGACAAGCTCCTCTCGACGCGCCTCCGCGTACCCCTTATGGGCATCGGTCGACTCGCGACACCGACCGATCACGGTGGGCCTGAGAGGAATTCAACAATACCTTACTCACCCCGTAGTTCGTCCTCTCACAGTCGCCAACATTGCCAGCAAGTCACTGTCGCCAACATTGCTAGCAAGCTAGCTGGCTAGCTTTTCAGGCCAGAGGTAAAGGTCTCGTGCATTAGCCGACATACCAATCTGGAATATTCGCAGGTCACGACTTCGAGACTGGTGGAGAAACTCTCGACAGCCACGGCCTGGGGCTGAGGCTTGGCGGCGTCCCAGGCGGCCTAGGGTCCGTGAGGGTGTCCGCTCGGTCGGGTCGCAGGGCCTTGGTGAACTAGCGCTCGTCTGACGCGACCGGGGGATTTCCGGCTGCCTGGGTCGGTGTAGTCATGAGAGCCGTGTGGTCTGGGGGCTCCTCACGCTCGAGCACCATCCAGCGGCCCCTCAGGGGTGCCAAGGCCCACGCGGATGGTCGCTGAGAGGACGGGTCCTGAACTACGGCTCGGCGAGGACATGGGGTCCATCCCCGCGTGCGCGGGGAGCATACTTTCTGACCTGGGCATTCACCATCGGAAAGCGCTCGTTTCTGCAACTTGTCGAGAAACAGACAAAGCAGACATTCAATGACTCCGCGACCAGGATCGACCTCTTCTGGGGGCTTCCGTTCAGCCCTTGGGGCCGATTCGGGGCTCCCGTGGCCTCCGGGAGCCCCGAACGGTCATGGCCCAAGGAGTGAAGCTGAGGGGTCGACGGCCCCCGACGATGGCTACATGCCTCGGATCTTCTTACCCACCTCGGAGTCCGGCGTGACCAGGGCCTCGTAGACCTTGTAACCGGAGTCCTTGGCGCCCCCACCCCAGGTGACCTTGCCGTCGGACTTCACGGTCGCTGAGACCCCGCCCCAGAACCTCGCGTCACGTTCCCAACGGACCGTGGACAGCAACCGCATCACGTCGATGTGATCCGGGAACCGGTCCTCGGCCCAGGGCATGGTGCGGTTCAGCACCGCCCCCAGCCCAGCCAGGACGGCCGGAGTGGTGATCGCGGACTTGTCCGCGAACTGGCTCGAGTACCGGATGATGACACGCTTGAGCACCTCGGTGACCTCACGGGTCACCTGGGCCTCAGTCAGACCCTCGGGCAGGTCGGCCAGCGAGATGCCCACGTTCCCTGACGTGGACTGGATCCCTGAACGGCCGAGCAGCGTGGTGACCACCAGGGTCCGCAAGGCGGAGAGGGTCATCCATTCCTTGGCTCCAGCGCTCACCTGGCGCTTGCCGGTCACCAGGAACTCAGACAGCGGCACCTCGTCGTCGTCCATGGTGGGGACCATTGTGTCGTCCGCGAGTTTGCGGGTCACCGTGGTCGCCAGGTCCCGGTTGTCCATGGACAGGGCGAGCGACTTGTCCACCGGCACACCCTTGATGTTGCGGTCGTGGAAGATCTGCCGCGCGTCGGTGGAAGGGATGCCGTGGTAGATCTCGAACGCGACCTTGGCCTCGGAGAAGTCGAAGTTCTCCAAGCCGTAGAACTTCTTGTGCTTACGGATCCGGTGCATCGCCGTGACCTGGGTCTCGGCGTCCACCGCGACGATGAGGTTGCTGATCGGCAGGTGCGTCCTCCCGCCCTCATCGATGATCAGGCTCCGAGGACACCACAGGGTGAGCGGCGGCGCCGACCACCCCTGTCCGTGCTCTCCCTTGAGGGCACCAGCGAGGTAGTCGGCGTAGGGGCCGATGTTCTTCGCCTTCGAGCTGCCCTTGCCACCGATCAGCCGTTGGACGGCGGCGCGCATCTCGGCGTACTCGTCCAGTCCGAGGTCGGCCTTGCCGTTCGCGGCGGTCTCTACGACCTCTGGGTCGTTGACGATCCCCAGACGCTCTCCCAGTCGATGACACCGATGGCCAGATGATCGCGGACTACCTGCACATTGATCGCCAGGCCTGTACGTACGGGTGGTGCGGACACAGGGCGCCCCTCAGGTTAGGTATTTCGGACTTCGTCGCGAAGGGGAAGTCGAGGTCCGATCAGAGTAGGGTCACCCACACCCAAGCACAAACCGCAGATAACTGATTCAGATAAAAAGACACCCTCAGATCCAATAAGCGAAACCGCAGATGATCTTGAACGGGTTTCTGTCATCCGCAGATCAGACCATGCGGACCTGCGGGGAAACCGCAGGTGAGGCTATTCATGGCTAGCGCTCGACCCAACCCATGAGGCGAACCACCGCACGCGAGTACCAACCAACCTCCTTCGCCCCGGAGCGGAACAAAGCGCCGAAAAACTTCCGCTCGAACCACCCCGCAGCTGCTTCCCGAGCGAGCCAGGACGGCGATCACCAGTCACGCCTACTAGGAGGCGTGAACCAAGGCCTCTGGCGAGATCGCGAGGGAGTTCCGGTGGGCGGGGCCACGATTCGGGCGCAGGAGCAGATCTATGACCTGGGGGTTCTTCGACGGTGGTTCGCTCGCTAGGACCGATCCAAGGAAGGGCCTGGACCAGAAACGGAGCCTTCCTCCGGAGACGGTCGCCCCTTGGCGAGTTGGTCATCCAGAAGGCAGCAGAATCGGTGTATGGGACGAACGTGGATGTGGGTCACCGCCGCCTTCATAGCGGCCTCGTCGGCGACGTTGACCGCATACCTACTCTTGTCTGGTTTGGAGGAATTGTCATGGTTTGCGGGCACGGGATCCTTCGTCCTAGCCGCCGCGGCACTGGCCTTGGCCTGGTCACAGCGCCCCTCCTCCACACCAACACCCCCATCCACCCCGAGGACCACGCGGGCGAGAAATCAACTGCGCGACAACCACGGCACCACGCTCCAAGCCGAAACCATTCACGGGCCGGTCTCCATTCACCCCTCACCCACTCCGGTGAGCTCCTCCGTACCGGGGTGGGTCGATACGGCCCAGCCCATCCGCCAGGCCAAGGCGAGCGAGCTGGGCACCCACCACGCCCTCCCAGGTAAGACGCAAGGTCTTCCCCTACATCGCCCGAGACACCGACGACGAACTCGACCAACGCCTCCTCTCTGTCGCGGCGACACCACGTGGCGGGCTGGTCCTGGTCTCCGGATTCTCGACCGCGGGCAAGACCCGGGCACTGGTCGAGGCACTGGTGCGCAACCTGCCCGACCGGATACTGGTGGCCCCACCCGAGGGCACCGACCTACGCTCCCTGCCCGCCTGGCTCAAGGAACGGGCCGCACGAGCACCGCGAGGATGGGTGGTGTGGTTGGACGACCTGGACCGCCACCTGAGCGCCTCCAACCTCACCCCGGCCCTGGTGACCGAGCTCGGCCTGGCCGACGCGGTGGTGGCCGCCACCATCCGTCAGGGAGAGTTGAAGACCCTGCGTCCAAGCGCGACCGACCGCGTCTCTTCCTCTGAGGGGGTGGGGTACGCGGTACTCAAGACCCCACCGATCACCATCGACCGCTCCTGGAATGAGCGAGAACGCGAGCGGGCCCGCTCCAGCGGCGACGACCGGTTGGCCAAGGCAGCGGACGATCAGCGATTCGGCGTGGCCGAGCAGTTGGCCGCCGGCCCCCTCCTGCAAAGCACCTGGAACGACGGCCCCGGCGGAGGGCATCCACGTGGCTACGCGCTGGTGGCTGCTGCGGTCGACTTGGCCAGCGCCGGCTTGGCGAGCCCGTTGACGCGCGAGCAACTCCACGCCGCCCACACCACCTATCTGCCCCCACCTCCGCCTCTGCCAGAGGGGACCGACCAGGCCTGGGAGTGGGCTACCTGCCCGCGTAGTGGTACGGCCGGGCTCTTGGTCCCCGTAGATCACGAGGGTCTTCGGTGGCGGGCCTTCGACTACCTCACCGCTCAGTGCTCTGTGCCCGAGTCCATATGGCGTTTGGCTTTGGACCTGGCCACCGACCGCGATCGCTTCACCATTGCCTTCACCGCCTACGACGCCGAGCGTTTCGACATCGCCGGAGAGGCCTGGCGCCCGCTGGCCGAAGAGGGCAATCCCGAGGCGATGTCCTTCTTTGGTTACTTGCTGGAGAAGGCGGATCAATTGGTAGAGGCCGAACACTGGTACCGACGTGCCGCCGAACTAGACGACACCCACGCGATGTCTAGGCTCGGAAACCTGCTGAGAGACACAGACCGGGTGGAAGAGGCCGAACACTGGTACCGGAAAGCCACTGAGCTGGGGGAACCCAACCCCATGGTCCGTCTCGGACAGCTACTCAGAGACACAGACCGGGTGGAAGAGGCCGAACACTGGTACCGACGTGCCGCCGAACTAGACGACACCCACGCGATGTCTAGGCTCGGAGACCTGCTGAGAGACACAGACCGGGTGGAAGAGGCCGAACACTGGTACCGACGTGCCGCCGAACTAGACGACACCCACGCGATGGTCGACCTCGGAGACCTGCTGAGAGACACAGACCGGGCGGAAGAGGCCGAACACTGGTACCGACGTGCCATCGAGCAGAACGACACCTACGCGATGTCTAGGCTCGGAAACCTGCTGAGAGACACAGACCGGGTGGAAGAGGCCGAACACTGGTACCGACGTGCCGCCGAACTAGACGACACCTACGCGATGTCTAGGCTCGGAGACCTGCTGAGAGACACAGACCGGGTGGAAGAGGCCGAACACTGGTACCGACGTGCCGCCGAACTAGACGACACCTACGCGATGTCTAGGCTCGGAGACCTGCTGAGAGACACAGACCGGGTGGAAGAGGCCGAACACTGGTACCGACGTGCCATCGAGCAGAACGACACCTACGCGATGTTCAAACTCGCGTTCATGCTGTGGGAAACAGACCGGGTGGAGGAAGCCGAACACTGGTTCCGCGAAGCCACCGAACAAGAAAACATCCATGCGATAGTCGGCTTGGGGTTCCTTCTGACATCGAAGGGCTGTTTGGAGGAAGCCGAACACTGGTTTCGCAAAGCCACCGAACACGGCAATACCAACGCAATGGCGGGCCTCGCACATCTGATGGCAGCGAAGGGCTGTTCGGAGGAAGCCGAGCACTGGCTGCGTCTGGCAGATGAGACCAAGGAGGACGACTGAACACCGTCGGGTCGGCAAGGAACGCCCGGTGCTGTGCTCCTCACCAGGCTCCGGGCTAAGTAGGGCGCCCCCTCGCGATATATCTCGGTCATGTCCCTCTCGCCCGAGAACTGGACTGGAACCAGCACCACGCCCCCAAGGACCTGGCCAAGGCCTTACCGGTGAAGCCGGTGAGGCCACCACTGGATCCGCTGGCTCAGCCAGAGCGGTCTTCGCCCGTGGTGGAGGAGCGCGATCGTGCTCAGGCGGTGCGGCATGAGTTGGGGCTGAGGTGCTCTTTTCCCTGTTGCGTCTGGCTGACGTTTGGGGGTGGGCTTGAAGGGACTCTCGCGCGAGAAGTTCACCGTAAACTCCGGCGAGTATCCGCAGAACTGGTCCGCGCAGGCGCGGGCGAGTACATCTCTTGGGAAGAAGGATCGTGAAGGTCGCCCTCCAGCCCGCTAGCTTGAAGACGAAGTCGGTATTGCTTCACTACCAGGACACCATCGATCGTCCTGTTGATGTGAGCCAATACCGGAGCTTGATGAGCTCCGAGTTCGACACCCTGATGGACCTGCACCCCTCCGGCCAGGTGGCCCTGTGGGGATTGACTCCGGGGAAAGACAACGCCAACGTCAGCAAGTACAACAAGCTCAGTGCTGATGACTACGTCTTCTTCTACGGCGAAAAGCGCCTGTACCTTGGCGGCTACATCACGCACACCTTCCACAACCCTGAGCTAGCCAAGCAGTTGTGGACGGTCGATCACCGAGGCCAGACGTGGGAGCACATGTACTCCCTGGGGTCGTTGCGTAGCTTCTCGGTGCCCATCGAGGAGGTGCGCGAGTGCTTGGGTGTCTCATCGGGGTTCTACGTGATGAACCTCTACGTCGCTGATGGGGAGAAGGCTGAACGTCTCATTGAGCTGTGCAACCTGACTGAGCCGCCTTCTCAGCGATCTCGCCAACGACGTCGCGTCCGGTCGAAGGCGTCAACGCGTCCCGCTCCGCCCGCGAGCACGGGCGAGAGCGACCGTCGAGTCGAGATCAGCTACCGGACCGAGCAAAAGAGGGTGCGCGATTGGCTGTTGTCGATCACTGATGCTGAGTGCGCCTTGTGCGGACGCCATCTCCCGGATGAGTTTCTCGTGGCCGCCCATATCAAGAAGCGAGCCCAATGCACCGAGGAGGAACGTCACGACGTGGGTAACGTGGCCATGCTCGCGTGTGCGTTGGGGTGCGACAAGCTCTTCGAGGAGGGGTACGTCGCCGTCGGGACGCAGGGGCAGATCTTGGTGAGCCCCGAGGTCGAGCACGTGCCTCACCTGCAGGTGTACGTGAAGGAGCATCTGGCGGGGCGTCGAGTGTCTTGGCATACCGGCACCAGGGCCAGCTACTTCGCTTGGCACCGTACGCGGACGTTTGTCGCTGGCCTGGCCCCGCTCGATCAGCGTCCAGTCTTGGATTCGATGGCGCGCTAGAGGCGTGGCCACGCGGGGGCTACCCCGGAAGGTTCGAGGGGGACGCTCCTGTGGCAGGTGTGGGGGCCGCTTGGGGCCGTGCTCCTATCGGAACGTCTTCGGGCCTTGGCGGGCCCGCTAGGTGAGGAAGGCTCTCAGAGCCGCTGGAGCGGAAGAACCCTGTTCAGGGGGCCGAATCTCTGGATGGATCTCGGGGTCGGGGACTTCTTCAGGGGGCCTCCAACCGTGGCGCGTGGACCGCAAGTGCTGTCCTTGTGGTCACGCCTGCCACGGTTCGCTCTGTGCCTGAAAAGTTCCCCGAACCCCCGAGAGCCATCCGAGAGGTTCGGGGACCGCGCGGGGTTCGTGGGTGGGTAGGTGGGTTCCGTGTGCGAAGCGCGAGGCCACGAACGCGTCGAAGAGGGGGCAACCGATACTGCTCGACACTGACGTTCTCGCTGGCTCCGGCGTCGGTGTGCCTCCTGAGGCGTGATATCCCTCGGTCATGTCCATCTCCTCGCT
The DNA here is from genome assembly GCA_018388625.1 of Nocardiopsis eucommiae. Taxonomy (GTDB): domain Bacteria; phylum Actinomycetota; class Actinomycetes; order Streptosporangiales; family Streptosporangiaceae; genus Nocardiopsis; species Nocardiopsis eucommiae. Next base: position 55,800 of record CP074403.1, read on the forward strand.
TCAGACCGCTCTGGCCGACTTCGCCCGGCAGCGGGACTGGGACCAGTTCCACACCCCCAAGAACCTGGCCATGGCGCTGGCCGGTGAGGCCGGTGAACTGGCCGCCGAGTTCCAGTGGCTGACCCCGAGCAGTCCCAGGCGGTCATGGAGGACCCCGCCAAGGCCGAAGCCGTTCGCCAGGAAATGGCCGACGTGTTCTCCTACCTGCTGCGCCTGGCGACCGTTCTGGACGTGGACCTCGAACAGGCCCTAAAGGACAAGGTCGACCTCAACACCACCAGGTACCCCGTCGACCGCGCCTACGGCACCGCGGCCAAGTACACCGACCTCGACCGGTAGGGACGAACTCCTGGGTGGGGGTTCATCCGGGTTCGCACTTTTCAGAACCGTCCATGCCTCGTGGCAGAGTGGCCGCATGCTCGAGTCAGCCAGTGCCTGCGGCCCCCACTCTTCCCCTCCGTCGGTGATCGCAGCGGATTTCCCTCCGTGCCCGACCAGAAGTCTCGTGCCCTGGTCGCGGAGAAGGCCCGCGAAATCCACGCCCTGGACACCACCGCTCTGGTCGACCTCCTCGCATCTCGGACCAAGGGCCTGTACGACACCACGGAGGCCGAACGAAGGTCGTGGAGCGCCAGCATCAAGACGGTCACCGGCGTGCTCATGGAGGCCGGACTCGGTGATGTGTACGTGCTGCTGGAGATGAGCGCTCTGACCAGCGACAAGCGGATCGACATGGTCCTGGTCGGCTCCCACCCCCAAAGCGGAGAGATCTCTTTGGTGGTGGTGGAGAACAAGCAGTGGTCGTACATGCGGCCGCACCGCCGTACCGGGTTGGTCGACCACCCCGGCGCCCCCGCCAAGGGCAGTGTGCACCCCTTGGAGCAGGCCTGGGACTACGGCAGGAACCTGTCCTGGAACCTCCCCATGCTCAAGGACAGGTGGACCTGCGTGGCCAACCTGCACAACGCCCCGCCCGACCGGATCACCAATCCTCCCGCGCCCGCCCACATCGACCCGGAGCGAGCCAAGATGTTCGGGACCGGCCCCGAACACAGGCGCAGGTTCGCCGAGTTCCTGACCTCGGTGATCCGCGCGGAGTGGGCGGCCACGCATCTGCAGACCCTCAAGACCGCGCATGTTCGCCCCTCCGAGGAGTTGATGCGCTTGGTCAACACGAGTGTGAGGGCAAGGGGTGAGTTCTTCCCCTGCTGCACGAGCAGCGAGCGGCGTTCCGCCACATCGTTCACGTCGTCGACCAGAAGTTCTCCGCCAACGACAAGAACGTCTTCATCGTCGTGGGTGGCCCTGGCACCGGCAAGAGCGTCCTGGCGCTGGAACTCCTCGGCTACTTCAACGGCCTGGCGAGCCCGACCGTGCACGCCTCGGGCAGTAGCGCCTTCGCCAACGCGTTGCGGTACCACGTCTCCGGGGACCGGGACGAGGTCGCGCAGATCTTCACCTACTTCAACCAGCACCGCCATCGGTCGGCCAACCATCTCAACGTCATCTTGTGTGATGAGGCGCATCGGCTGCGCAAGGACTCCAACACGCAGTACATGGCCAGGGAGGAGCGCGAGGACACCCCCAGGTGGACGAGCTCATCCAGGCGGCGCGGGTCCCGGTGTTCTTCCTCGACCCCTACCAGGTCGTTCGAAACGAGGAAGTCGGTACCCCGGACACCATCCGGCGGGCGGCGATCGAACTCGGTATCCGTGAGGAGAACATCCACGAGATCGATCTGAAGACCCAGTTCCGTCAGAGCTCTTGTCCGGAGTACCTCGACTGGCTCGAGGACCTCCTGGGCTACCAAGACGCCCAGCCCAGGCCGTGGAACTATCAGGGCCCGTTCCAGTTCCTGCTCGCTGAGAGCCCCGAGCAGATGGAGTCCTACCTACGGCTGCGGGTGGCGCTCGGCAACACGGCGAGGATGACCGCTGGATACTGCTGGCCCTGGTCGAGGAAGCCCGTCCCGGGAGGGGGCCTGGTCGAGGACATCCAGATCGGTGACTGGCGTTACCCCTGGAACTCCGCGGTGCCCCGCAAGGGCATCCCTGGTACGAGCACCTGGGCGACCGACCCTCGAGGGTTGGACCAGGTCGGCTGCATCTATACGGCCCAGGGCCTGGAGTGGGACTACTCCGGCGTCATCATGGGGCACGACTACACCTGGACCGGGTCGCAGTGGCGGGCGCGTCGGGGCAATGACCGCAAGATCTGGGGGAAGAACCTGCACTCCATGGTCCGCAATGTCTATCGTGTCCTGGCCACGCGGGGTCGAGAGGGCATGGTGCTCTACTCCACCGATGCCGCCACGCGAGGGCTACTGGCCTCTTTGGGGGTTCCTTCTCTGACTCCCGCCCTGGAAAGGTTGCGGGAGGAGAACCCTGGCGTCGTGGTGCCAACACGCACGCAACGCCTCAGCCTGTTCTGAGCGCCTCCCCAGACATGAACGTGCCCCGGGGGAAGCCCCCGGGGCACGTTCATGTCTGGGGGCCTGGCCGCACGTCCCGGCCAACCAGACCGTGGCGACGAGGCGGGCCCTCAGACGGGGAGTCCTCGTCCTCCTCGTCCTCCCACCATCCGTCCGGCGCCCAGTCCGCTTGCAGGGCCTCGGCCTCACGATGGCGTTCACCGGCGCACTGCCGGAAGGGGCCGTTCTGCCCCATCAGGAGGGGTGTGATGGTCGGCGTGGTCACGCAGCCACACCGACATGCCCGTCTGTTCGTCCAGGCGTAGGCTCTCCCAGGACCGCCACATCGCGTCCAGGCGAGCGATGGCCTCGCTATGCCGCCACCACTGGCGGCACCACTTGTTCTCGCCGCCCTCGACGCGCCTGAACATGGGCAGGAAGTAGAACTGCACCCATTCCTCGAGGCTGTCGTAGACCGGCTCGTTCTCCTCCTCGTCCTCGACCTCCTCATCGGAGTCGGGGCTGGGCTCTGAGTCGCCCTCCAACTCCGCTCTGGCCGCTTCCTCTCCCAGCTCATCGAACCAGGAATCCCAGAAGGAAGCATCGACGGCCTCCTCCGACTCCTGAGAGCCAACACCATCGGATTCGTTCGGACTCACAAGGCTCCCTCGCGTTTACGGGCCGCGCGCGTGGCGGTGTCCTTCTCCGCCCTCTTGAAGGCCTCACCGATCTCCTTGGCCCGGGCCGAGGTGTACCAGGGCTTGAGCTTGATCAGCGCGGGCTTCATCCCGGTGGCCATCATCAGGGCACTGCCTCGAGGCATCGCCCGGATGGCGTCGGGGCTCAAGATCTCCTGACGCCGCAAGGACACGGACTCGCTGGTGCGTTCGGCGTAGGAGACGCTGGAGACGGTGACGTCGTGCTGACCGACCATGGTGGACAGATCACGCGCCAGGGTCGGGTCATCGATGCCCGCACCGATGATCTTGCGCGTGGCCGCGCCCCACAAGGCGTCGAACTTGTTCTCTCCCCACACCCCGACGCCCTGCTTACGGGACTGCAGGATGGTGACCGGGATGATCCCTCGCGAACCGAAGTGCGAGTACAGATCGGGTAGGTCGGCGATCTTACAGATGTTGGCCGCTTCGTCCAGGACGGCGATGAGCGGGTTGTCCAGGCGACCACCCTGCTGCTCGGCGGCGTTCTCACCCGCACGAAGGACACGGTCGGTCAGGGCCGCCACCAGGGGAGCGGCGGCCCCGGCCCCGGCCTTGCTCATCAGGTACAGAGTCTCCTGCGAGACCACGAAGGAGTCCGCGTCGAAGGAGGGAAGGGCCGTCTCGGGCGGGGTCACCCACTTCATGATCTGCGGATCGCGCAAGCATTTGGCCGCCGTACGCGCGGTCTGGTAGATACCGGCCCGCGTCTCCGGAGCTCCGTCCTGCGCTCCCTTGAGAGAGGAAGCCATGGGGTGCTGGCCCATCTCCCTGAGGATCTCCACCGGAGTGGGCAGCAGCTCATCGTCCAACCAGGTGGCGACGGTGTTCATGTCCTCGCCCGCTCCCGCGGCGGCCAGGATGAACGCGCACAGCAGGTCGGCGGCGGCGGGCCCCCACATGTCCTTGTTCTGGCCGTCATCGACGGTCAGGACGAAGTGCCCCGCCAGACGGAAGGCGTCCTCGACGCTGGTGATGCCCTGCAGGGGGTTCCACCACCACAGCTGTTCGGTGTGGGTAATCCCCTGGGGGTCGAACAGCCAGGATTGCTGACCGGTGTCCTTCTCCCGGATCTCGACCGTGGCCTGCCACACGTCCGGTTTGTTGGAGGTGACCAGCACCGGCGAAAAGCTCGAGGACAGGATGTGGGGGATCGCCAAGGAGGTGGTCTTACCAGCGCGCGGCGCCATGATCGCCACGATGGTGTCCTCCCACGAGGCGTAGAGGGTCGGCCCCGTACGGTCCCCGGGAAGCTTGATGTCTCCCAGAGCCAGCCCGATCTCCTCACCGGGGAGCTTCTTCTGTTCCTTCTTGGTCTTGTTCTTGAGCGGAGCACGCAGACCGATCGCGCGTTCGCGTGTGGCCTCGGGACCGGCTTCAGCGACGATGTTGCTGTCACGGTTGATGGCGGCCACCGGGTCATCCGGAGAACTCCGGCGTTTGAGGGCCACGCGCGCGATCAGGGAAGCGACCACGGTGACCACCAACAGGACCACCACGGCGACGGCGATCACGACGGGGGTCGGGGTACCCGGCCAGGTCTGTTCGGTCTCACCACGAACGAGCGCCCCTACCCAGGCACCCCCGAACGAGGAGACCTCGCCACCGGTGAGCCGTGCGGCCACCCATGCGGCGGCCCACACACTCGCGAATATGACCACCAGTCCCCAGAGGCCTCCCAGGATCAGCCAGGGTGCCTGGGCGTTCTGCAAAGGGCCCCGGTCGGGTCCCAGGGTTCGACTCACGTCGCGGCCCTTCCTTATCTCGTGGCGCGAATCGCCTGGTCGGTGTCGTAGAGGCGGCGTTCGACGCTGGTCAGGGTCACATCGACGGGAAGCCCTTGTCGGCCTTGCACCTTGATCATGACCTTGCCTCGTCCGGGGTGGCGCGCTTCGGGCTGCCAGGAGTCGGGGGCGGCCCAGGAAGTGATCATGCCGCGCTCTCGCGGGGTCATCGGCACGATCTCGTGGACGCGGGCCAGTTCTCGCGGGGGAAGACCCGCCATGACCGTGACCGCGGAGCGGTCGACGAAGCCTCGGGCCTTGGCTCGGTCCTCCTCGGTGGGCAGGGCGTCCAGGTCGGCCAGGGAGTGCGTGACCATGACCGAGCTCATGCCCTTGGAACGGCTCAGACGTGTCAACGCGTCGGCGTGTTCGACCAGCCCCGGGGCGCCACGTAGGGCACGCCAGAGTTCGTCCATGACGCCCATGTAGGTACGGCGAGGAGCCAGGCCAAGCTGGGCCAGGGAGGAGCTGGCGTCCACGAGTCCAAACCCGTAGGCCCAGGTACACAGCATCGCCGCGGTGAGGAGTTTGTCTCCGGCGCCACCGGTGGCCGAGATGTCGATACTGACGATCGGGGATTCCAGATCGATGGGGTTGGAGGTCTGATCGTCGAAGACCCCGGCCAGGGAACCGGTGCAGAGCAGGTCCAGGGTGAACACCAATTCGTCGGTGCGTTGCCGGTAGTCCTCGACCGAACGTGAGCGTGAGGAAGAGATGAGTTCGTCGGGAGCCTCGTCCAGGACGCGAAGGACGTCGGGGATGGTGGGTTCACGGTCCCCGTCCAAACGGCGGTCCAGGAAGTCCATGGCGCGCCCGAGGAGGACCTCCTCGGCGTTGGTGACCGGCGATTCACGGACCAGGGTGCACAACGCCAACAGCAGCGACAGCCGCCGGGACCGGACCTCCCAGCGCAGCTTCTCCGCGTCGGGGCCCTCCATGCGTTTGAGGGCCTTGCCAAGGGGGCCGGAGTCGAGGGGGTTGATGCGGTCTAGGCCCCGACCGATTTTGATGACCTGCCCACCGAGGTATTCGACCAGGTCGGTGTAGTCGGGTTTGGAGTCACCCAAGATCAGGGTGCGGGTCCCGGTGGCCACCGACCCGGTGATGAGACGTTTGACGAAGGTGGACTTACCGGTTCCCGGCTGTCCCAGAACGAAGACGCCAGGGTTGGTGATCAGCCCGGCACGTAGCCACTCCAGGGGGTCCAAACACACGACTTCGCCATGGAGTTGGTGTCGCCCGATGGGAGTGCCCATGACGGGAGTCCCCGCCCCAGCGGTGAAGGGGAAGAGGCCACACACCTGGGTGGTGGTGCCTTGGTATTCGATACCAGGCGAGACGTGCAGCGCCCGGCCGCTGTTGCGGTGACGCCAGCCCCACAGGGGGGCCACATGGGACAGATCCAGCGCGGGGTCACTCTCCGGCTCGGCCGGGGTGGTGTCGGCTTTGGTTCGGCGGCCGATACCGGAGTGCTCTCCTGGGACTCCGCGGTGTCCTTGGGGTCGTTCTTCTTGTTCTTACGCAGGCGTGTGAACACCACGGGCGAGTTCCTTGTCAGTTACGCAGCTCGTAGGCCAGAGCCGGGGGTAGATACCGCACGGAAGGGTGGCGGCGAACCCGGCGGACTGGGAGTGCCAGAGCCGTCGCAGTCTGATCTTGGAGGACTCGGCCGATGATTCGACCTCGGCGATGGCCCGGGGAAGCTGCTCGGGATCGGTGACGGTGACGGTGGCGTACATCGTCACGAGGGTGACCCCAGCTCCAGCGGCTTCCTCCGTCGCCGCTTGGCGGGCACGTGCCTGGTCGATGGCATCACGGGCGGTCTCGTCGCGTCCCTGCTTACGGCGCAGGCTCTGGCGGAAGTGCGCGGCGTTGACCTCGGCCTCGAGGATGCGTGCCGCCTCGGCCGCGCTGTAGGCGCGGTACATGAGGGTGATGCGTTTGGGGTCGCGGGTGGGGAGACCAGCCCAGCCAGGACCTGGGACTGCACGTTCTGGCGGGGGGCCTCGTTCCATGCCCAGGAGACGCTGATGCCGGAGTCGTGCTCGTAGAACCCGACGCTCTCCTCAGCACCAATGGGTCCGGCGTTGTCCCAGCTCACCGATTCCGGCTGGTCCTCCAACGCCTGGTCCACGTTGCGCGCGGAGCTGGGGTCGAAGGCCGTACGGACCGAACCGGCGATCTGAGGGGCGCTGGCCCGCCCCAGGACGGACACACCGCATCCGGCCAGGGAGGACTCCAGCTGGGTGAGGCTGTGCCCCACTTCTCCGATGGCCTCGACCATCTTCTTGGGACGCGCGGGGAACCGTGTGGGGTCGAAGGTGATCGACACCCTGGTCTCGACGTCGGCCGCCGCGGAAGGGGCGGTCCGAACCAGCTCGGTCATGATCTGACGGGCTTGCTCGGGGGCTTCGGGGTCCATCGCGCCGCCGACCCGTTCGGCCAGGAGCGAGCCGGGCTCAGGGGCCGTATCGACGGTGACCGCGACCCACTTGACCTGGGGCATGTGACCGAGACGGGAGAGCCAGTGCCCCCAGTTCGCCACCCAGGTGTCGACTTCCTCGGGGTCGGCGAGCCAGATCGAAGAGGGAGCGACCCTCAGGGTCGCGGTCAGTTCTCCGGTACGGCGATTCCACACCACACCGTAGGAGCCGCCCAGGCCGTCGTTGGCACTCATCAGACGCAACGGGGCCAACACACCGGGCAGCTGGAAGGCGTGAGGATGCTCGGTGACGACGCCGGCCTTGTAGCGATTGTGGCCGCGCATGGACCCTACGATCCAACGCGCTCGTTGCACGATCACCATGCCCGCGGGTTCGCCGTTGATGCGCACCAGCACGGAAGAGGCCACGAGCAACGCCGGAGGGGCCACCCAGAACAACATCTGGGGAGAGATCTGCACGACGATCACCATGACCAGGATGGCGCCGAGCAGAACGAGGGTGCCCCCATCCCCAGCCCGAAGAACCCGATCCCACGCGAGCGGCGCCACCCGCCATAGGTACGAGGAGCTTGCTCACTCATCAGGAGCCTTTCTGGTCAGGGGTGTGGAGATATCGCTGACGGCACCTTCGGCGGCCTTCGCGCCGGTCTCGACCGCCTTGGCGCCAGCCGCCAGGGCCGCGCCCGCAGGGCCTCCCGCCGCAGTGGCACCACCCATGACGCCAGCGTCGGAGGTAGCGCTCTTCTGCGAGGGTTTGGCTCCATCCGGTGCTCCCTCGCCGCCGCCCTTGTCCTGGCCTCCAGAGCCGGGAACGTTGCTGGTGGGCTGTCCGCTGGCCTCGGGCTTGGCACCGGTGGGAGCGTTCGAGGAGCCTCCACCACCTGACCCGCCACCGGAGCCTCCACCACCCTCGGCGTTACCGAGCCTCTGGTTGGTGTCGGCGGCCTGGTTGGAGGGGGCCGATCCGCCGCCGCCTCCACCCGACGCACCGGTTCCGGAGCCGACCATGCCTCCGGCCATACCGCCCATGGCGGCCGCACCCATGCCCCCGCCTCCAGCCGCGGAGCCGGTGGCCCAGGAGAACAGGCTCAGGAGCGCCTTGAGCGCGAACAGGGAGATGAGGAGCATCATCATCCCGGCCAGGTAGGTGTTGAGGTCGTTCCCCTCCGCGATGAAGATGAAGGTGATCGCGTAGATCGTCGCGACGGTGGGTTTGTAGAGGATGAGGGAGAGCATCCAGCTGACGACCTTCTGCAGCCATGAGGCGGTGGACTGCATGAGCATGCCCACCGCCGCCAGGGGAAGCATGGCGGCGAGGATGATGAGGACGGCCTCACGGAAGATCATCAGGATGATCTGGATCGCCGCGACGAACAAGACGACGATGCCGAAGATGATGACAAGGATGACCCCGGCCCACATACCGGCGATGTTGGCATCGGGATCGAGCTCGCCACCGCTGTATTGACCGAAGGTCATGACCTCGATCAGACGTTCGTCGACGCCTTGTTCACGAGCGTCGGTGATGACCCACTCGGACCAGATGTCGAAGAATCGGATCAGAAGGTCGGCGAGTGGGATACCGATGGCCTGGACGACGATGACGACGAAGATGCCCTGGCCCACCGGGAGGAGTGGGTTGGCCTTGCGGGTGAGGATCATCTTCGTCGCGGCGACCAGGACCGCGATGACGGCGATCGCCAGCACCAAGGGGGACAGGTAGGAGTCCATCCGGGTGATGGTCGCGTTGGCGCTCCCCGAGAGCAGATCGATTTTGCTATCGGCGACGATCCAGCCCATGAGCGCATCGAGGGTCTTGGCGACCTGCTCGTTGATGACGTTCGCTAGACCTTCCAAAGCGCTCTCGGTCTCCCCTGTAACGGTGTCACGGATCGCATTTCCGATCTCACCGAGGATGCTGTCCCGCAGGTCCCCTAGAGAGCTCTCCAAGCAGCCCTTGAGGTCGGATACAAAGTCTCCAGTGCTGCAGCTTTCATCCGCCATAGATATCTATTCACCAAAGCCAGGAAGAAACTCGAACCCCTCCAAAGAGTCGATAATTCGAGCCTCGCCCATCATGTCCTCCGGGACATAGAATCGCCAATCCCCGTCTCTCCAACCCATGGAAACGAGCACCGAGACCCTAATGGCAACCTCTTCCGTGCCCGGCTCGAGGTTGGCGACCGTCATCTCGAATACAGCTTCGTTGTCATTATATTCGTGATACTTATACGCCTCGATTCGGACGTATTCCCTATTGGGATCCGGCTCAAAATCTCTTTCCATGCTTTCGGAAATGAAAGTGGTGGAATGTTCGCCGATGATCTGGTTGTTCAGAGACTCCTGGATAGCCTCGGGAGGGAGGTCCGCAGAGTTCGCCGACTGCATATAGATGTGGGCTCCGGCCAAGAGCGCCCCTTGAGGCGTTCGGGAGAACTCTCGAACCCATCCCCCTTGGTCCTCGTGCGGGCCGTGTTCCGCAGAGAAAGGAAGGAGGGGCACACCTGCGTGGTCTTGCAAGGTCAGGTCGTCGGCGGAGAACAGCTGCCCGTCGATGGAAACCTCCTCCCGGATCTCATCTCCGGGAGCATCGGCCTCAGCGTCGGCCACTTCTTCTTGCGTTTGGTCCGATGCTGGTGCTTCATCCGAAGACAGGCTCACCCGCCCCAAAGAGAAAGCGACCACGACGAGGGCCACGCCCCTGCTGCTAGCAGCAGGGGGTTTTGGAGCGGCGCGACTCTTCAGGGCTGCCGAAGGGGTGAACTCGGAGCGCCCCATCAGATGAACGCGTCAACAAGAGGAGCGGACAGGGCGATGAGGGAGACGCCACCGATGACCCAGGGGATACCAGTGGCTCCATCTGCGGCCATCTGGTGGCGGTTCTTACGACCCATGATCATCTGGCCCGCGCAGAAGAGCAGACCGATGACGCCAAGGGCCATGACGATCCACTTGCCCCAACCAATGATCTGGTTCACTGGGCCGGACATTCCATCGGGCACGATGGGGGCGGGGTTAGGTGCGCTGGCCACCGTCAGGGCGGCATCGAGCATTTCATTCATGCTTGAATGGTGTCCTTCTTTGACACGAGCACGTTTAGGATGTGCTCGCGAATGGCCGATATCTCATTTGAAACACGGCGGGGAGGTCCCCCAGATCTGGAGCTTCTGGCATACCCCGCAACGCGGGAATGAAGGACAGACGCAATATCGCACCCGTGTGCCCCTCCAGCATCCGGAGCCGCACCTTGGCTTCCCGGGGGTCGGGTCCAGCTCCGTCCGCGACAACGACCAGACACTCCACCGACAGGTTCTGTTCCCTCAACCCGTTGATGGCGCGTGAGGCCGCCATGACGCCGGGAACGTTGTAGCGAGCGGTCAGGACGAGTGGCCGTCCATGGGTAGTGACCGTGCGTGCGTTCCCCTGGGTATCTGTGGCCGGTCCAAGGTCGTAGGTGGGGTCGGGTAGCAGATAGGTGAGAGTGGAGGCACCGGATCCGCCATGCGCGCCCAACACGACAGCACCGTGCCCCCAACCTGTTTCCGCAGGTGGAGACGGCTCTGCCATGTGAACTCCTTTATATTGCAGTGGCATCGTCCCGAAAGTCCTCAGGAAGCGCGACCGATATCCTATCGAGGTGGACCACCCCGCAGGAAACAAGAGGTCACACGTAGATCTTAGAGGGCGGGTGCGACCTTCCCCGCTCCCGTTCCTTCAACCCCCACTTCGAGCAGCGTTGTGCCTGCTCACAGAGAGGAAACGTTGTCGGCCTTCAAGGGTTTGATGATCGGGCTCGCACTGTTCGCTCTGATCATCCCCTTCATGCTCATATCTATGTTGACCAGCCAAAACACTGGTCCGCAAGGCATGCCGAGCCAGGTGGAGGGTATCCACCCCGTTCTGCTCAACGCCTACGGTCAGGCCGCCGATCGCGCGTCGGAGATCGAGTCTGACTGCCAGGGAATGCGGTGGAGCATCCTGGCCGGTATCGGCCAGAAGGAGTCCAACCACGCTCTGGGGAGCAGCATCTCCGCCAGCGGGGACACCGACCCTCGCATCATCGGCCCGAGGCTGGACGGCTCTGGGGCGGGTGGCAACACGACCGCGTTCCCCGATACCGACCTCGGAGTTTGGGACGGGGACACCGATTACGACAGGGCCGTCGGGCCGATGCAGTTCATCCCCTCGTCCTGGGTCATCTACGGCCAGGATGGGAACGGTGATGGGGAGAAGGATCCGCACAACGTATTCGACGCCACCCTCGCCGCCGTGGCACACCTATGCGGCAACGGGCCGTGGGACTTCACCAAAAGAGATGACCTGCGTCAGGCTCTGTGGAATTACAATAATTCGAACGCCTACGTCGAATCGGTCCTGTCCAACATCGATAATTATGATTCGATGACCGTGGTCTTCATGGGAGACGGGAACATCAGCCACCACGCGAGCAACGTCCCCGCCACCGGAGCTACCTACCAGTGCGCCCCGCACGGGGAGCTACCCAGCTGACCTGCTTGGGGTACCAAGCCGTCATGGACAACTTCTCGCACGTCAACTGGGGTGCTCACTGCACTCGATCCAGCGCCGATGACCATGGCGCGGGTAGGGCCTGCGATTTCATGACGAACCACCGGGGGGACAAGGGCAATTCGGGGAGAACGCCAATGGGGACACTCTGGCCCTATGGATGATCACCAACCACGAGCAGCTCGGAATCGACTACGTCATTTGGCGCCAGTCCATCTGGAATCCGAACTGGACCGAGTGTCCGGCCTCCAGAGTCGACCGGACGGATAACTGGTACAACAATGTTCCCGATATGCCCGGGGGCAAATGGTGCGGCATGGAGGATCGTGGGGACGACACACAGAACCACCATGATCACGTGCATGTGTCCTTCACCCACTGAAACGCGCTCCGTCTCTTTCAGCGTGAGCCGCTGAGGGCATCCGAGCCCGGCCTGTGGCCACATGCTCTCCGGTCCCCTCGTCTTGAACAGGACGAGGGGACCGGAGAGAGTGCCTGGAATGCAGGCGTCTCACCTGGGTCTACTTGGCCGGTGGGGCTCCTCGAGTTTGGTGAGTCTGTCGATCAGGGCGACGCCCAGGCGCATGAAGGAGTGTTTCGTGGCTGGGCGGAGTGAGGACAGACGCACGAGGCCTCCCAACGCCAGGTGCGGGTCGTGGGGTACTTCCACCACGTCGGTGACCTGAGCACGGAACGAGTTGGTGATGCTTTCCAGGTCCAAGGTCTTACGGCTCGTGGAGGTCACGTTCGAGATCACCGCCAACGCGTTCGAGGCCAGGTCTCCGTGACCGCACGCGTGGAGTTCTCGCAAGGTCTCCTCTGCCATTCGAGCCGTTTCCTGCGAGGGCTCAAGGACGATCACCACCTGGTCACAGGCCCGCAAGATCGATGACATCACCGGGGTGCGCAAACCGGTACCGCAGTCGGTGAGCAGCAGGTCATAGTGCTGTTCGAGCAGGCCAAGGGTGAGACCGTAGGCATGCGTGGCGTAGGGATCCTCGCCCGCAGCGGGGCTGCCTCCCGCCAGCACCCGCAGTCTCGAGTCGTTGGTGGAGGTGTAGCGGCGCAAGTCGCTGTAGCGGTGGACGCTCTCTATGTCAGAGACCAGGTCACGCATCGTCAGCTCGGTATCGGGCTGGACCCTGTCGGCGAGTGTGCCCAGGTCAGGGTTGCCGTCGAGAGCGATGACGCGAGTCTCGCGCAGGGAGGCCAGGACGGAGCCCAGTGCGATGGTGGTCGTGGTTTTACCGACCCCTCCTTCCTGCTCAGTACCGCCACTTTGAAGGGTCCCGAGAGGTCAGGCGTGGTGATCGCGTCGGTGAGACGGCGTTCTTGAGAACGTTCGGTGTCTTGGCCCAGGAGTCCGAGGGAGATTGTGGAGAGCAGGCTGCGCTTCGTGGTCAGGGAGTGCGTCTGCTGTGGAGCGAGTGCGCTGTTGTGCCCCTCGATGGCTTCGGCCCACACGGGGGCAGAGGGCTCCCCGGTGTCGTGGAGGTGGCGGGCGAGCTTGGTGGAGTAGGTCCTTGAGGCCGATTACCCATGGGTGTCTGGGCTGGTGGCGCGGGAGGGGCAGCGGGCTCGGGCCGTGGGGGAGCGAGTGGGGCTTCCCGGGTGTAGGCATCGGGTGCAGGCTCCTGAGGCTCAGCCCCTACAGGAGGCTGAGCTGGTGGAACGGGAGGAGCGAGGGGCCTGGGAGGAACCGGAGGGGGAGCCTGCCCCATCCCAGGCCTGGGCCCCGTCTGTGGGCGTGGCTGAGCCTGCGGGACCGGAGGAGCAACGGGCTCAGGCCGTGGGGGAGCGGGTGGGGCCTCCTGTGTGGAGTCACTTTCGGCAGCGGGTTCTTCATCGTGGACTGGCTGGGCTGGCGCTGCCCAATGCACGACGGTGGGGGGTGTCGGTTCGGGGGAAGTATCCGTCGGCTCGGTGGGGGGCGCCGTGGAGGCTTGGTGTGCGGGGGTGGGCGGAGTCTCTCCTGCTGGGGCCTGGCTCGAGAAGGGGCGTACGCCATCCGGTGGGGAGGCAGCGCGACGAAGGGCGTCGAGGGATCGGGATCCGTGCTGCCCGGGATCTGAGGGCGGCCGCCGGCGGCAAAGGGCTGATCGTAGGTAGTGGTAGATGAACCGTCACAGGTAGGAGCATGGCATATGGCGTGCGCAGGACTTCGAGTCATATGTCGGTTCTTCTCGTAGGCTTATGGGCATGGTCACCCCTCCAGCCCCCACAGATGGCGCTCCAGAAGCCCCTCATCCCGCTCCCTTCGAACAGGGGACGCGTGAGTCCTTGCAGGTTGGTAAGCAAACCGCGCTGATCGCCGCGACCGTGATCTCCAAGGCGCACCAGAGCAACATGGCTGGGATCAAAAAATCGGTCGATCAGGTCCGCGAGATGATGCGCCGTATCTTGGCGGTGCTCGCGAACGGGCGAGTGAACGCTAAGAAGCTTCGCGATGCTCTGAATCGGCGGGGATCCGAGAATCGCCCATCAGGCCCTCGAGCTTCGGCGGATGAACCGCGCCGAGACCAGGAAAAGAGAGGGCCGGAGAATCCCTCTCAGAAGGACGAGGGCAAGAAGAAGCAGGAGAGTACGGGGCAGAAGTCCTCCGTTGATGCATCCAAACAGTCTGAGATGGTGCTTCACCTCAGCAAGAGCCTTGACGCCGATGGTGCCATGGCCTTGTGGGGCCTCGCCGTCCAAGAAAAAGGGAAGTTCCCGGACAAGATCGCTGAGATCGCCGAGGGTCGCCTCCGAGAGATCGACCCTGAGATGATGAAGGTCTTCGACGAGAGTCGGGAGCAAGGAAAAGGCCGCTTGGAGGCCATGACCGATTCCTTGGAGTCGCACCCTAAGGTCGGCGCGGATTTCGTCGAGGCCCTCAAGTCGATGGATGAGAAGGCCCAGGGTTATAAAGCCGAGCTTCAGGAAGCGAAGCTGGTGAACGCCATCGAGGACCTGCAGACGGACCAGAAACTCAACGGCGAGCCTCCACTTTCCTCTTCTGAGGTGAAAGAGCACTTCCAGAACAACCCGAATCCCACTTCCGGACCTTACCCCGACGAGTTGTTGGATAAGGTCACCGCCGAGAAGTATTCCCCAGCAAGGGCGTGGATCACGCCCGGAACATCCTTCGCGCTGAGGAGTCTGAGAAGAAGACGGACCAAAAAACCGAAGACAACAGGGACAAGAAAGAACAACCCCGCAAAGAGGAGCAAGGAAAAGACAGGAACAAGGGAAGGGGTGGGGACGAAAAAGACAAGAAGAAGAGCCAAGGCAGGGGAGAGGGGAAGGGGCAGGGAAAGAATGGCCCCCATCACGGACCCAAGGGAAAACCCCAGCCCAAGAAGCCCAATCAGGGAAACAACAAGAGGCCCGACAGCAAGAAGAGGAGCAACAACGAAAGACAAAAAGGCAGAGGTAGGTGAGATTTATGGAGGGCACCCCTCACCGAGATCCGTGAGTTCCCCCTTCTCCGGGTCGAGTCACAGCGGGCGACTCGACCCGGAGAAGCCACCCCCACCCCGACCACGCTTCTTCTCCCACTGACCGTCTCGCCCCCAGGCCTGAGCTCCATCCGGGCCGCCCTGCGCCCTGGGTTTCGATAACCTTACTTGTCGCAACCCAGAACCTGCCGAAGTCGGATGCGCCCGAAAGGTCATGCATGTCTCGTCATGAGATCGCCACCGCGCTCCCGAGCGCCCTCGTCGTCTCCGACGATGTGGATCAGGACGAGCTGACCCCCGCCGCGGCGGCCCGGGTCGCCGATGGGTGGGCCCCCAACACCCAACGAGCCTTCGCGCACGACTGGAGGAAGTTCGCTGACTGGTGCGCGGTGGTGGGCCGAGGTCCTCTTCCGGCCACCGGTGCCACGGTGGCCAACTACGTCGTTCACCTCATCGAGACCGAGGCGCCCGCTCCCGCCACCTTGGAGCGGGCCATCGGTACCGTTCAGGCGCACCACCGCGCGGTCGACTTGGCCGTCAACGCCACTCCCGCCCGTCTGGCGCTTCGGTCCTACCGTCGTGAGTGGGCTTCAGGGGTGGGCGTGTACGTCAAGCCGCCGCCCTGACCGTCGATCAGCTGCGGGCGATGGTGGAGGCGACCGGTGGGGATCTGGCCGGGCTGCGCGATCGCACCTTGTTGTTGCTCGGGTTCACGATGATGGCGCGGCGCTCCGAGCTCGCTCGTGTCGATCTTGGCGACGTCCGTATCGTCGATGATGGTTTGGAGGTGTTCCTGTCCACGTCCAAGACCGACAAGGACTCGGCTGGATCCACCGTGCGGGTGCCCTATGGGACTTTGGCCCTGACCTGCGCGGTGCGCACGACTCGCGCTTGGCTGGAGGCTTTGGCCGAACGAGGTCTGACTGAGGGGCCGTTGCTGCGTGGTGTCGACCGGCACGGGCGCTTGGCCGGTACTCCTGGGGCGACCGGTCGTGGTCGCGGGAGGATGTCGGGGGCTGGGATCAACCTGGTGGTCAAGCGTCTGTCCGAGGCCGTGGGTCTGGAGGGGGTCAGCGCGCATTCCCTGCGTGCTGGGTCCGCCACCGCGGCCGCGATGGCGGGGGTGCCTAGGGCCCAGATCGCGTTCCAGGGCCGGTGGGAGCCCAAGTCCACCGCTGTGGACGCCTACATCCGTCCCGCCGACGCTTGGAGGGACAACCCCATGCGCAAGGTCGGTCTCTAGGCCTCTGGCTCGAGCTGTTCGTCCCACGTGGGGGCTTCGAGGGAGGGTAGGTCGGGCATGGGGTCGCGTGCGTCCCATTCGATGAGGGGGTTCCCGTGGACTTGTAGTGCTCGCGTTTGAGTTCTTGGCGCTGTCGGTAGTCCGGGTTCTCGAGCATCCCGTACACCTCCACGCAGGTGTGGGGGAAGGTGTCGGTGAGTACGAAGTCGGGGAGGACCGATTCCTTGGTGTCATAGCGCAGGGGTTTGACGAAGGAGCGGCTTGCCTTGATGAGGGCGTCGGCCATCCGCACCTCGTGTGTGGAGTCGGCCGGGAGGTAGGCGTGGTTGGTCAGCATCATCGCGATGTCGATTGCTTGGAGGTTGTTTCGGGTGGTGGGTTCGACCGCGATCAGGGCGAGCCTGCGGGCGAAGGTGGGTTGGATCGCCCAGACGCTGCGGTAGGAGCGTTTGGCTCTGGTGATCAGCTCGGTGCGGGCGTAGATGGGTGCGTGCAGGTGGCTCAGTTGGACGCGCATCCCGTAGCGGCTCTCTTGGACGGTCTTGACCTCGCCTAGCAGGAGTCCGCGTTGGCCTCGTGCTTTGAGTCCGTGTTTCCACGTGTCGTAGGCGTCGTGGTTCTTGCGTGCCTGGTCGGGGGTGTAGGGGGCACCACGTACAGGGTCTGTTCGAGGGGGAGTCTGTTGACGCGTGTGTTCGCGCCGAGTCTGCTCAGGTGTGGGTGGCAGTGTCCCCATAGTCTCCGTGTGCCTTGGTTCCATCTGGTGAGGTCGGCCTGTTCCCATAGGTGGTGGAGGAGTCCGAGAAGGCCGGTGCGGCGGTGGCCGACCGAGGAGGAGTCGCTTCCTCCTGTGGCGGGTTCGGTTTCTCGTTCTCGTGAGGGGCGGGTCTTCAGGGGCAGGTTCAGCCGGATGGTGGTTCCTTGGGCGGTCTGCTCGATGGCCTTTCTGATGGCGGCCCCTGTGTGAGGGGTGCCTTGGGCGTCTTCTTGGTGGAACCAGCAGGTGACGGTGTGCCGGTGCCCTTCACCGGGCCAGACCGCGAGGTAGTGGCGGCCTTGGCGTTGGCGTATGACCAGGCGCAGGCGGGCGTGGTTGCACAGGCACTGGGCGTGCCCTCGTTCGGCTCGGGCTCGTAGGAACCAGCGTGAGAAGTCGGTGGGGCGGCGGCGGAGTGATTCCAGTGGGAAGACGTGGCCCGCCAGTCGTACGCGGTCGTGCTCGGCCATGGTGGGAATGTATCTTTGGCCTGGCTTTCGCGGGTAGGGGGCTGTGAGCCTGTCCGTGGGGGTCGGTAGCGGTCCCGTGCCGGTTGGTGTACGGCGGGGAGAGGGATCGATGTTGGTGGTTGTTGTCGGTCTTGGGTGTGGGTGGGAGTCGCCCCGCTTTATATGTTGCGGGGAGATAACGGCTTCTGTTTTTGCAGGTCATCTTCCCTGAGCCCCACGCACGTGGGGATGAACCGCACACCCACCGGGCCCTCCTGCTGCTTGCGGACTGAGCCCCACGCACGTGGGGATGAACCGAAGGCGGTGGCCGACGCCATGTTGACGGTCGCCTGAGCCCCACGCACGTGGGGATGAACCGGGCATCAGTTGGCCGTGGCAGTAGTAGGCCACCTGAGCCCCACGCACGTGGGGATGAACCGGAGCCGATCCCGCGCGGCCGGTGGGTCCTCGCCCCGCTGTCCACCATCGCCATGTGGCGGTGGATGATCCTGTGGCAGCAGCCGAAGTACTCGAACGCGCTCGACGTCCACCTCGACCGACACGAGGCGATCGCGGAGCTGAAGCGCGCGTTCGGGTGGCGGTGGAAGAAGCACATCCCCGCAGGACTGGCCTACCGGCTGAGTGTCGGCGTGCGCTTGGAGCAGTCCACCGCCGAGGTGCGCGCGCTGCTCGCCGACCACTACGAGCACACCGAAGAGGGCGCCGTGCGCGAGGTGCCCGTGTGGCGTATGCCCGTGAAGGTGCGGACCGGGCCCCGGTCCTGGGTGATCAAGGGCGGCGAGCACACGGACGGATACGTGGAACCCGACGCGTGGCCCACTGCTCCCGGTCGAGTGTTCGCAGCGAACACAGGAGCGCACCCGTGTGCTCGCGGAAGGACGGGCGGCTATGGCCCAGCTGGAGGACGGGCAGGCCCGCGACCGGGCGTCAGGGACGCGCTCGCGCATGCGTGCCGACGCGCACACCGCCGAGAAGATCGCCGAGCACGTGGGCGTGCACCCGAGCACCGTGCGCAGGCACCAGCGTGCCATGAGCGGGTAGACGTTGGAGGGCCTCGCCGGGTGGCGGGGCCCTCACCCGTGTGCCAGCGCCTCTACTTCATCGCGGCGTACAGCCAGTCGATCGACCCCTGTTCCAAAGTCGCGTCCGCGAGTGCTTGGCCACTCCTGGTCTTGATGCGTCCCCGGCTTCCGTCGATCCACCGCTGGGCGGAGGCGTGCCCCTGGGCGCGGTACTCGATGCCCTGAATCATGCACTCCAGCTTGTCGGCGTCCTTCGCGCACAACGCCTCGATGGAGTCCTGTTCCTCATACGCTGTGACTGCGGACCGCACCATCTTCCCTACCTCGGCAGGCATGCCAGCCGTCTGGTCAGCGGCGATGTCACGGGCATCCGGCTTGGTTCCAACGTACTTCTGCCCCAGGTGGTTGATGTCGCCGGACCTGGTCTCGCCTGTGTCGTGCCACACGGAGATCAACGCCGCCTTCGCGGGGTCGGCGCCCTCCATCGCGGCGATCACCGAAGCGATCAGTGCAGTCCTCCAAGAGTGCTCGGCTACGCTCTCGGGGTCGCGCACGCCAGCCATCCACCAGCCAGTCCGCCGCTGGTTCTTCAGGGTTCCCATCTCGTACAGCAGGTGCGCGGCCCGGGTGGTCTCGTCACTCATGGATCTTCCTTCTACGCCTTGGCAAGGCGGATCGCGTACCGGATGCCGTCGAGCTCTCGACGCACAAACGACGTCCTCATTCAGCTCCGTGAGGACACCAGCATCTACGACTTGTGCAAGCGGATCGCCTCCCACCCTGGCTACCCTCCAGAAGACGGCGGGCTGCCTGCGAAGCGGGACGAACTCAAGCGTTCCCTTGACGTATGGGGCCGGGTGGCCCCAGGGAAACGGCTGTACCCGCTGCGGATGTGGCAGCTGGCGCCGTTGCCAGCGGTACAGAAGCAGAAGGAAGATCTACGTCGGCGCCTAGACATGGTCGCCCACGTCCTCGGCCCCGATCTACGCGTTGAAGTGTCAGAGGCCCTTCGCCAGCTCGAGGATTCCAACGGATACGTGAAGGAAGCGCTAGCTTCGCTAACGGTCATAGCGAGCCGAGTCGCTATCCATCCCCGCCACACGGAACTGCTTGACCTTGATGCAGGCCTCCGCAGTGCCGCCCATACGCTCGCAACCCTTCCAGACGAGGCTAGGCTCCGGGAGCTGAACCTTGACAGGCTCGCTGAAATGGAACGGCATCTGGCAGAGCACCCTGGGCTGGCTCTGGCGTGCGAGGACGCTGCCCGTGCGGTGTTGGGAGACTGCAGAACTGAACTGATCAGCGTCACGGAGCGCTTCACTACACAGCGACACGCCATTGAGCGCATTCGAGCTGTGCGGCCTCTCGTCCGTTCTGCACACCCGCGGCGCGCGATTCGGACGAAACAAGCAACACGATCCTGGGTCCCGTGTACGGAACCACAGTCCAAGCTCGCGCCATCGACGCCCTGCACCTCCATATTCACGCCGACAGCGAACACACCACGCCCGCGCCCCCGATGAACCCTGCGTGGACTCCTGATAGGCGCAGACCGCCTCTGGGTCTACTGGGGTCCTGAACGCTGACATGACCGCGAACGAAGAGTGGTGGATCAGGTCCGAGGGCAGCGCGATGACGCTTCCGGGTGCTCCTCGTCTGATAGCGGTACCCGGAGCCGTGGTGGTGACGGGACCGTGATCCTGCCAGCCGAGCGGAGCGCGAGGCTTCGTGCCCTCCCCAATAGGGGACGCCTAGCTCGTGATCCCCGACCGGGGCGGCGTCGTGCGACGCTCCCCGGTCGGCACCAGCGTCCACACCCCGTGGCCTTGGTTCGGTCAGTCGATGGGGCCGCGCGAGGGTTCGCGTAGAACCAGCCAGATCCAGCTCGCGGGCAGCGCGATCACCATCGCCGTCATGGCTCGTGCTGGACCCTGCTCTCTGCGCTCCAGGCATCCCGGAACCGTGCGGTACTCGTCCACCTCCCACGCGGGTGGGGGCACTCGACATACCCCACAGGCAGACGCGATTCCGGGGAGAGTAGTTGTTCTTCGCGACGGGGAGGAGGATCCACAGGGCCGCGAGGATCCAGGCCCCCACAGCCACGACGGCACTCACCCATTTGACCGCCAGCCTGCGTTCCTGGCGCAGAACTTCCTTCGGGGTCGGTTCTTCTGTCATGACTCTTTCAAGAATGGGGTCCCGGGGGTTCTCCGGCGATTTCCAGGGGTCGAACACCCTCTGTTCTACCGCACCCCCGTGACGGGGAGCGGTGCCGTGAACGCCCCCGGCTCGGGGTCATCCCCGTGCGAGCGGCGAGGCTGGCGCCGGTCTGACCGGCGGCGCGCTTGCCCGCCGACTTCCGCACCAGTACCTCGAACTGGCGCCCGTGAGGCGGTCAATCATGCGGTCCGCGAGGCGGTGCCGTGCCTGCTCGGTGTCCAGCCGTCCCCGGACGACTTCGCTTGGGTTTGGCTCGGTGGGCCACGGCCAGCGAGCATGACGTCCTAACACCTTCGAGCATCCTCGGGGCCAGAAGAGCGCTCCATACCCACACTGAACTGCACAAAGAAGCGCTTCTTTGTCTTCGCGCGGTGAGCTGATCGTGCGGATGGTCGAGGCCGACGTCGACCGGATCGAAACCCAGACCCTGCACGCACCCCCAGCCCCGAGGACCAGGGAGGTCCCCTGTGGCCCGGGGACGCTCACGGGCTGCCGTCCGGCAACTTCTAGGATGCCAACGAGTAGTCATCTGATTCTGAGGAGTCCCCCGATATGCGTTCTGCTTTCCCCCTGCGTCTGGGCGTTGTGACCCTGAGCTGCGTCTTGGCCGCCAGCGCCTGCTCCTCCGGGGCGGCGGAGTACGAGTTCGCCGAGGTGCCGGAGGAGCCTACCTCCAGCCTGGTCATTCGCCTCCCTCAGGAGGTCGTGGACCAGAGCGAGGACTATCAGCAGGAACGAGTGTTCGAGGCCTACACGGTCACCGGCGTCGAGGCGGAGGATTCCTCACGGTGTGCAGCCGAGATCGAGTTCGAGTACGCCGAGGGCGGGCTGGAACGGCTGGTGGAGAGCGTCGATCAGGAACTCGCGGCGACCCCCACCTCCGACAAAACCACAGGTGAGCGCATGGCCAGTGACCTCACCAGCCTGGACAACGACGGCGAGATGGCCGAGGACTACAGCTCAGCCGTCGTCCCGCGCCAGTGCGCTGTCTCACCCCAGGAGGCGGACGAGACGCTGACACTGCATTTCCGCACGATCAACGACAAGGCCCTCCCCGACTCGATCGGGATGGTCGAGGTCGCACTCATGTCCGGGGGCGACCTGGTCGTCGTGGACTCTGAGATCGAGGACTGGCAGATGGACGCCAACGGGAACTGGATCAGCACCGACTGACCACCGCCTCTTGAGACGCTAACGCGGGGATCTACACCGAGCTCGGGGGCGAGGAGGATTGCTACAGGATTTAGCGGTAAACCCTCACTGGTTCACCGGTCGGTGGTGAGCACGTCCAGCGCGGCGGCCTTGTCCGTCTCGCTCGGTAGGGCGTAGCGGCGGGTGGTGTTGAGGTCGGCATGCCCCATCAGCTCCGCCACCAGGACGACGTCCACCGGCGCGGGGGCGAGGTCGCCGTGGCCGCGTACCAGGTCGGTGCCGAAGGATTCCCCGTCGTCGGCCGGACCGACCTCGGCCGCGGCTCCTAGGGCGGTGACCACCGTGTTGGCGGCCTGAGTGGACAGACCGGCGCCGTCGCGGTTACGAATCAGCGGGCCCGTTGCTGGTCGGCCGAGCTCGTCCAAGAGCTCTTCCAGGGTGGTGCGGGCCTAGGCGTGCAGGGGCGCGGTGCGGTCCTTGCCCCCAGACGTCCCTTGCCCCGGACACGCACGCTGCCCTTGCGGGCGCCGAGGCGGATGTCGGCGACGTCCAGGGCGACGATCTCCGCGATGCGGAGGCCGGCGTAGGCCCTCGCAAAGAGCCGGGAGGTTCGGGGCATCGACCGGGGCCTGGCGCGTCGATGGCGCAGGCGTCGAAGGTTGCGAAGACGAACCAGCGTCTTGGATGGACATCAGCGCGATCACCAACCCGATCGCAAGAACCAGAAACCCCATCTCATGGCCCTCTGCAAGGGGATTTGTCGGGTTCCCCCTTGGCTCCCGTTGGGGGACGGGGCAAGCTACTCAGGGCGCCAATCCGGACCCACGTTGGACCTGCATTCGCGCCCACACGCGCCACAGCGCAACAGGACACTTGGCGGGATCACCTTGTTCCTTCGGATGGTCCCTTGCCAAGAACGCCGATCGTCGTTCACCCAGGATTCGGGAAAGAACTCCAGAACCTCGAAGTCCTCCTTCTCCATGCACACCGTGCAGTATGGCTTCCCATCAGCAGTGGACATGCGGCCTCCTCAAAAGTTGATCGAGTGTAGACGGCAGGAGTGACAGTCTGAGCCCCACGTACGTGGGGACCGTCATCGGCCGGTCCGATCCCCGCCGCTCCCGAGGCCCCGAACCCGGTAGCCGTGATGAACCCGCAAACTCTCGTTCGCCTGATCGAGTCCCACCGAGCGGCCACCGGGTACGTCATACGGGAACACGCCAGGGGAGCGACCAGGCGCCACTCCCGCGCCCATATGGTTCGCGGCCGGACCGCTCCGGTCGTTCACCGCGGACCTCCCGCCACGTGTGCGGCCCGGAGTCCGAACCAGCCCCGAGGCCCCTCACCGGAGTGCGGCGACGTGCCCGACCGAGTCGATGTCCGCCGCGAGATCCACCGGAACGTACACGAGCAAAGCCCCGGGGACGGGGAGCAGACGACCGGGGTCGTCCTGGCTCGCCCGTTCGGTCATGGTCGCATCGATGACGCCCTCGAAGCCCGCGTCGTCCCAAGGAGTCACGACCGCGTTGACCGGGTCCTCCGGGGAACCGCGCTCCATGTCGACGGTGACCAGCTGCTCGGGCAGACCGACCGCCGACTCCGGAGTGTCCCCGGGCCAGCGGTCGTCGGGAAGTGTGACCGATGCGGTCACCTCTCCGTCGAAGGTCCTGAGTTCGTGGGCCAGGTCCTCGGCCAAGGGGTCGGGTCCGGCGAGATAGTACCCCTCACCGACCGACAGCACCGGTTTCGGAGACTCCGCGAGCACAGTGCCGTCGGCGGGGTCGATGATCAGCCACCCCTCCTCCCCGGGTAGGTCGGCCACCACGGCGCCGTGGATCAGCAGCGCCTCCGCCAGTCCCAGGCCCTCGGTGTCCCCGGACTCATGGCGCCACAGCTCTTGCCCGTCCGCCGGGTCCAAAGCGACCAGTGCGTTGACGGTGTCGGCTTCGGGAACCCGGAGGGCTCCCTCCGATGTGTCCTCGGAGCAGTGGAGCAGAAGGACGAGCGCCTCACTGGCGTGTAGCGCGGAGATCAGTCGGCTGGGGCTTTCCCCGGGGCAGGCCACCGGGGTCTCCTGCTGCCAGAGGGTCTCACCGGATTCCAGGTCACTGACTTCGAAGAGGAGCTCCGTCGCCTCACCGCGATAGTCGAGCAGGCGCGTCTCGTCGAGGAGGAGGGTTTGGCCGTCCCAGTCGACGTCCTCAGCCACGGTCGCCCCCGTCTCCGTGTCCAACAGAGTGGCTGGTTCGGCCGAGGCCGTCACCAGCACCTGTTCCCCGGAAGGGGAGAACGAGGCGGAAAAGCCCCCGGCCTCGGGAATCCGATAGCTCCACAGCTCTTCACCAGTGTCGCCCCGCACACCGATGAGCCCGTCCGTCAGCTCGACCACGGCTCCGACCGGTCCGGTGTGTACGTCCGTGGCGCTCTCGTCCTCGCCCGGATGCCACTCCCAACCGACCTCGGTCACGGATGTGACGTCCTCCGGAGCCGCCACCCCGCCCTCGGAGACCTCGTGGTTAGCGTTGGCTTCCGAAGCCGGTTCCTCCTGGGACGATCCTTCGGAGGGCAACGTGCAGGCCGATAGGAGCAGCGTCATACCGGCGGCTGTTGCCAGCCCTTTTGTGATAGTCACTTCAAATAATTTCCATCGAGTATCGATCGCTTGGCTCCGGCGTCATGCCAGGTGCGGGCCTCCAGCGCTTGCCTGCCCGCACTGTCGGATTGACTGAAGTCGCCGATGACTGATCCGCCCAGCTCCCTCTCGGCGCCGTACAAGGGCGATCGCCCGATCACCTGGCTAAGCTCCTACCGCAGGATGACCGTGCACTGGGTAGGCGCGGCCTGCAATTCCTGCACTGTGCGAGGCGCCCAGGAACCCTCGATCACTGTCTGAACAGTGCACGCAAGCCACCGGAGTCCCACAGAATGAGAGCAAGAACCGTTTCGGCGCAGACGTTCTGAAATCCAGAAGACTCCAAATTCGGGCCCTTTCGTGTTCCGATTCAGCGGAGCCCCAGGACACCGCTACTCCCTCCCTGTCTGTGAAGGGAATCGCAACCGATCCCGGAACGACAGCACCGCGCCCGAACTCCATAAGCGCCTGCTCATCGATGTCCATCGACAATTCCACTTCCTGATCCGAGCCGTGGAAGCGAGCGAACACGGCGCCCTCCGAGCCACCCTCCACGTTCTCGGAGACACGCACCATCCCTTCAGCCAAAGCTAGTGGAGCATCCCGCTCCGCAGGTTCGTTCACGCTGTACAACACCTCACCGGACCGGTTCACGACCCGATACTCACCATTCCGCCAGATCCCGAATTGATCTCCGTTCTCATAACTACTCACCACACCTGCATCTTCGATCCAACCGTGTTCCTCGGATATCGGATCGATCCAGTAACCCATACCCCACGACGAGAAGTCCACAGAGACAATCCCCCCAGGGTGCACGGTCAGGCTCCGATTCCGCGAGTCAACAGGAAGAGAAACCTCCGGGGTCTCCAACCTCCATATTTCCCGACCATCACTTGCGTCCCAGGCCACCACTTCTGAAGTGAATTCTGCACCAGAGTCGTAAAGAGGATCATTCTCTGGATCATCTTGGTCGAATTCGTAACAGGTCACCGCCCCCAACAGCACTTCATCCAACAAAACAGGCGAACCCACACTACCGACTCCGGAACAATCCTGAACCTCTGAAGTCGACCACACCTGACGCTCATCACCCAGGCTTCGAGCAACTACTTCTGAATCCTCGCGGAGGAACCAGACTTTGTCTCCCACATCAACCTGGGCCAGTGATGGAGCAGTCCACTTCTCAGAATTCCCACCAATTTGCACCTTATCATCAGCTGAATTAAAGGCCTCCATCCAAGAAGTCTTCCCGGTCACTACATCTAGCACATGCATCCGAAAACCGCCCGTATTTTCAGGGTCAGGTTCCTGAATCACTACATGCCCGCCGTCAGAAGTAACCGACCCAATCACTCTTCCGTGATCCGGATGATAATCCCAGCGCAGTTCACCCGTGTCACCCGAAATAATCGTCACACCAGTACCATCGAATACTGCAACCCCACCGACAACCGGCGCAAGATCAAGCGAATCGACATCGTCCTCCGCCTCCCACTCCCAGGCCAGTTCACTGACAGAAGACGGATGGTCCAAATCAAACACAGGCCGAGAAACGGAATCATCGATCCCCGCAAAAGAACACCCGGACAACAGCACACCCAGGAAGAGCAGGGAAGTCCCAAATTTCACAATACCTCCAACATGAAAACCAAGGACAGCAAGCCCCACCGCCGGGACCTCCTGGGACTACGTGGGGACCACGCAGGTGCCCTCCCACGAGGACCACGGCCCCGGCCTCCTCTCCGAGGAGCGGGTGCCGAACTGTTGGGCGAACAGCCCCGAGGGCGCGGTCAACGCCGCGCTGGCCAACGGGGCGCTGACCAACGACTACGAGCTCGCGCTGCCCGCGGCCGAGCAGATGCTCGCCCAGGGCCAGGGCCAGGGGCGCGAGAGCGCACTGGGGGGCCTGCGTGAGCAGGGCCCCCAGGTGGTCCCAGGCGAGTTCCGAGGCGCGCGGGTGCTGGACTTCGACCCCGACCGGGCACTGGTGGACATCGCGATGGTCGCGGGCGACCTGACCATGGACGTCCTGGTCTCCTCCGTGGTGGATCTGCGCTGGGAGGACGGCGACTGGAGGGTCGCCACCCGCGACAACGGCTCCATGACGGTGCCACCCTCCACGGTCTCCGACCCCTCCGACTACATCCCCGTCGGGCCAGAGTCCTCTAGCCCTTGACCCAGTTGCCGTTGCTGTCCAGCTGCCAACTACGCGCCTCGACGCGGTGGACGTACAGTTCGCCGCTGCTCATGACGGAAACCTCGGCCCCAATGAAGAAGGTGGTGCCCCCTTGTCGTTGGTGCGCATGAATCTCACCTCGGCGGTGTCGCCGTCATCGGTCGGTGAGAGGCCACACTTCAGCTGGACCACCGCTGAGGAGTAGTCCTCTTCCATGTCCGTATCATTCGGGGCTTCATTGGTGAAGGCGTTGAACGCGGCCTCCTGCGGCGGTCTGGTTTCGTAGTGATTTTCAGCGAACTCGGTGAGACGCGCGAAGTCAGCATCGGTGTAGTCGAAATCGTACCGAACGGCGCACTGCGAGGGGTCTTCGGCTTCGGTCGCAGTCATGGTCACGGAGTCAACCACACGATTCTGTGAATACTCCTGGTCCATCTCCAGCAGCTCATCAGGAACTCGGAATTCGATGGACTCAGCCGGACCCATGGAAAACTCGGTGAAATCGAACACGTTCGACTCTGATCGCGCGTCCTGCTCTGATTCCGCCGGATCTTCGGCGGCACCCCTCACCTCGGACGGTTCGGAGGAGGAGCAGGCAGTCAGCGCGAAAATGGCGGCCAGCCCTGCGGCGGCCACGCGTCCAGGGGGATTAATGCTGGTCACAGGGGATGTCTCCTCAAGCTGGATAGAGGAAGCGGGGATCATAACGCTCTCAGTTTTACCGCACCCGATGAACTGCGGAACCTCAGACCCGAGAGGGCAACGGCTCTACAACGGCGGGTCCGGTGTCCATGAAACGTTCACGGGTCGTTTCGGCCGCCAGCTAGGGTGAAGCCCGATTCTGGTGGTGGAGTGTGACGGCATCTCACCTTTACGGCATAGATTTCCCCTGGACACGAAGAAGGCCCTGCTCAGGATCACCATGTCCGTGCCCTGAGTAGGGCTCGGGCTGAACCCCACGCACGTGGGGATGAACCGTACTGGGCGAGCGCAGTGTTCGCCGCCGAGGCCTGAGCCCCACGCACGTGAGGATGAACCGCCACCGTGAAGCGCAGAGAGCCCGGTCCGCGCGCCGGATGTCCCTTGCCTCTCCGCTCTCTGCCGCATCCGTGAGCGCTTCCAAGACACGGTCAAACAGGTGGTCCGCCTGTCCATGCTGGGTATCCGTCGCGGGACGGCAACGCTCCGACGGGTCGATCCGATCGGTCATATGGGCCCCTTCCGGGCTCAGTAGTGCCCACTCGGGCATTCTCCGTCGTTGTTGAGAAGTTCGTTGCAGGTCGTACACATAGGGGTCTTTCCGGGGCTAGGGGACGGTCATGGTCTGTCCGCACCGGCGGCACCGCTGGTCGCGCGACCCGGTAGCACGGTGCCAGTCGTGCGGAGGGCACACCTGCGCACGCGGAACCCGATGGGGGAGTGGAGGGCGCTCCGCCGAACGGGGCCCGGGAACCTGCCGACGTCGGGGGCGCGCCAGCCTCGCGAACTCTGCGAGGGACAACCCCGGGCCATTCACCGGTGCCCCATGAGTTCGTCAGTGAGGTAGCGCGCTAGAAAGTCCTCCGCGCCCCGGCGCCCTACCGGAACGGAGCGGCCTGACTGGTCCGGAGCGGGGCGATACCAGTGGTTCGCCATGAGTCGGAGTGTGACTACGCGGGGTTTGTGGTACACGACAACCCCGCCGTCTATCGCGGGATCGTGCTCCGCCTTCAACCCCCGACGTCGCGACGCGGAGATCAGGGCGAGGACGGAGGCTTCGGCATCGGAGAAAACGGGGCGGAAGCTCGCGGCGGTCATATCTCCAGCCTTGCGGCGGGATCATGCTTTCTGGAGTGGCCAAGCTGTGGGCCTAAGTGTGGGCCAGCGGGTCACAATGGCGGCATGGCCCCCAAACCGTTCGCCCTCCTTCTCCGTGAACTTCGCACCGCGCGCGGCTGGTCACAAGCGCGGTTGGCGGAAGCTCTATGCGACGCGGCCAGCCGTCCCACGATTACCCGACACGACGTGTCCCGGTGGGAACGAGGCAAACGCGTTCCGCGCGCATGGCTCCCGTATCTGGCGGAGGTCCTGAGCGTCCGACGGGAGCAGTTGGAACTGGCCACCGTTACCGACGCAGGGTCCGAACCGGCGGAGACGTTGGCGGGCTTACTCCCGCCCGGGGACGCCGTGGCCCCGTTGTCGGCACGGAGCGGCAGGAAGGTCGGGCAGAGCACGGCCGTTGATCTCGCGGCCCGCGCGCACGGTCTCCGTCTTGCCGACGACGTGTTAGCCGGAGGGGACCTACTCGGCCCCGTCTTCCGCGAACTGGACGCGGCCGTTCGGGTCCTGCGGGAGTCCACGCACACGGACACCGTCCATAGGGAGCTACTTCGAGCGGTCGGGGAACTCGCACAGATCTCGGGTTGGGTTGCCAGTGATGCGGCGGACCCTCGCGCAGAGGCCACGTACCGTCTCGGGTTGGACGCGGCCCGGAAAGCCTGGGACGGCCCCTTGGCCGCGCAACTCGCCGGGTCACTCGGCTACCACCTCGTGAACAACGGTCGCGTTGCCGACGGGGCCGCACTGTCCGTTGCGGCCGTGGCGGAGGCGGGCCCGGACGCTCCCGGGAAGACACTGGCGCTGTTCCATGACCGAGCCGCGTGGGCTCACACCAAGGCTGGAGACGCACAAGCCGCTATGCGGTCGTTGGGGGCCGCTCACGAGGCGCTGACACAGGACAGCGGTGACGCTCCGGAGTGGGCCTACTGGGTGAACGAGGCGGAGCTAGAAGTCATGGACGCGAGGGTGTACACCGAGCTGCGGCGCCCCTTGCGTGCTGTTCCGTTGCTCTCCCGAGTTCTCCGGAGCTACCCGGTCACATCCACAAGGGAACGGGCCCTGTACGAATCCTGGCTTGCCGTGGCCTACGCGGACGCGAATGAGCCGGAGGAAGCCGCGCGCGTAGCGGCTCGTGTGGTCGAAATGTCGGGGGACGTGGCCTCAGCCCGTGCCTCCGAGCGGGTCCGCGTGGTGCTGTCGCGCCTTGAGGAGTTTCGGCAGGTCCCGGAGGTTAGGGAAGTGCTGGACGCCGCTCGGTAGAGGCAAAGACGACGGCGGGGACGCTCGAGCCGTTTCCAGCTCAGACGCCCCGCCGCGAATACCCCACCTGATACTGCCGCCCAGGCTTCAGGGTGTCCCGCGATGCGCTCGGATGTGTCGAGACCAGCGCCCTCCCGTCCTCACCTGCGTCTGGACACAGGGGAGTGCCCTTGTGTGGGTGGAAGTGCTGTGGGTGACCCTGCGATCTAAACGACCGGACCAGCGACGCGCGCGCGAGCTGGTGAACGAGAACGCCCCGACGGTCCTGGAGGGCCGGACCGAAGTGAATCCGCGGGTGGTCGCCTACCGA
The DNA here is from genome assembly GCA_018388625.1 of Nocardiopsis eucommiae. Lineage (GTDB taxonomy): Bacteria > Actinomycetota > Actinomycetes > Streptosporangiales > Streptosporangiaceae > Nocardiopsis > Nocardiopsis eucommiae. Next base: position 86,180 of record CP074403.1, read on the forward strand.
TCCCAGGGGCACCAGAGCGGGCCAGAACGCTCCCGCGCCGATGGAGCGGAAGGGACGTTCGTGGGGCGGCCCGATCAGCTGCGCTTGGGAGTGGGAGGCTCGGGAGTCTCCGCACGAGGCTTCCCGGTCGGCTTCGGGGTGGGGCGGGCCGTGGGCTTGGGAGCACGAGCCGAGGTTCCCGGACGCGTCTCGGCCTGATCCTTACGCGTGGCCTTGGCCCAGAGCTGGTCCCAATCACGGGTGAGCGCGCCGTGGGCGGAACGAATCGTGTCGGCGTCCGCGGTGACGCCTGCCTGGGCCGCGTGTCCTCGGGCGGTGTGACGTTCCTGTTCCAACAGTTGCCGTGACTGCTCCAGGACCTGACGTGCCTGATCCAGACGGGCACGTTCTCGCACGCGGCTGCTGCCCTCACGGAACAGGGAGAGGCGTCCACGGCTCGCGCGTTCCTCCAGGGCGCGGACCTCTTCCCCGGCTCGAACGACGGCGTCGGCGGCGTGCTCGACCCGCTCGAGTGCGCCGACGGCGTCGGTGAGGGCCTGACGTCGCTGAGTGAGCTCGGACGCGTTGGGGCCGAGCGGATCGTTGGCGACCTCGGGGGTGGTGGGTTGACGTCGAGGCCCGTAGAGGGGCTCCTCGGAGACCATCTTGTCGTCGGTTTCGTTGATGGTCTCGGCGTAGGCCAGGACCGCGCGGCGGGCACGTTCGGTTCCGTCTCGTGCCTGTCCTCGTTCGGCCCGTTCCTCGAGGTCTTCCAGGACGTTGAGGGGGAGGTACAGGTCGGTGCGGAGTTTGGCTCGGGACATGGCTGAGTAGAGGGTGTGGCCGTCGATACCGAGTCCGTAGACGTGGGCCTTTTGCGCGGTCAGGCCTTGAGCGGCCGCGACGGTCATCGCGTATCCGTGACTGAGGTGGCCTTGGGCGATTTGGGTGGGGCTGACCCATTCCTGGGTGGTGGTTCCCTCACGACGCCATTGGATGAGGGCGCCGTGCCGGTGGTGGACCTTCATCACGTGGGCGCGGTAGCCGTTGAGGACGTCGCTTCGGCTGGGGTCGCGGCGGGAGCGGTAGTCGTTGGCTCGCACGCGGACGATGTCGCCCTTGGCCAGGTCGATCCGGGAGCCGCCGGCCAGGGAGAAGGTGACGTCGCGGCCCTTGAGGCGTTCGTCGTAGCGGAAGAGGCTGCGCGCTCGAAGGTTGAGTTCCTCGACGTCGTTGTTGCGGCCGGCCAGCAGCAGGACGTTGTCGATGACGTCGAGGGTTTGGGGGTGGTCCTCGGTGTCCTTCCACCACTGGGCCAGGGCGGCCACATGGGTGTCCTGGGTCGTCTCGCCGGCGTGGACGCGGTCGGCCTTGACCCACTGGGTCAGGGCCGAGAATCGGGCCTGGTCGGTGCCTTCACGCCAGGTCGCTAGGGCGTCTCGGTCGATCTGGACGCGTTGACGCATGTTCTCGTCCAGGGCCAGACCCTCGACGTGGCGGTGGATGGCGGCGAACCCGCCACCGACGCCCACGGCCCTGAGCTGTTTGGGGTCACCGATGCCCACGACCTTGACGTGTTGGTCGTTCGCGGCGTCCAGGAGACGTGCCAGGGCTCGGTCGTCGATCATGGCGGCTTCGTCCAGGACGAGCACGTCGATGTCTCCGAGACCTTGACCGCGGTCGAGTCGGGCCAGCAGGGAGGCGATGGTCCGTGAGGGGATACCGGCCTCGGCGTGCAGGTTGGCCGCGGCCACAGCGGCGGTGGAGGCTCCGCCCACGCGAAGGCCGTGGGCCTGCCACACCTGGCGGGCGGCGGACATGATGGTGGTCTTACCGGCTCCGGCGACACCGATGACGGCGTCGACACCGTGTCCCTTCTCCACTAGACGCTCGAGGACGTGGCGTTGGCTGGGGGTGAAGGCGAAGCCTTGGCGGCGTTCGGTGGCGTCGAGGATGTCCCGGGCCGCTCGTGGGGGCGTTTGGGCGCATCCGGTGTGGAGTCGGCGTTGGGCGTGGGCGCTGATGGTGCGCTCGGCCGCGAGGACGTCGGTGGTGGTGTAGCGGGCGGTGTTGGACATGTGCGCGCTACCAGTGTCGGGAAGGCGCACGACCTGGGGGCTGGACAGGACGTGGTCGGTGAGGCGTTCCGCGGTGGCCAGGTCCGGGACGCCGTGGGGCAGGGCGTGGAGGACGGCGCGTAGGACGTCGGTTCGGCGGGCGATCTTGCGGTTGGCGGTGACGCCCTCGTGGGGGTCGAAGATGACGCGGGCGATGTCGTCGGGGGTGGGCGGCGTGGGGGTGGTGGGGGTGCCGCTCTGGGTGCCGCCGCCCAGGACGTCGGCGATGAGGGTGGTGGGGTCGATTCCGGCGGCCAGGGCCCTTTGGTGCCACAGACGACGAATGTCGCTGGGGGTAGGGGCGTTTTGGCTTCGGCGAGCCGGGCGCCGATGATCTTGGTTTGCGCCGAGGTGGCGTCGGGGCCGGCGATCGCGGTGATCTGGGTGTTCCTGCGAGAGAATACGGCGCGTTTCTCGGGGTCGATCGGGAGGATTTCCCAGGCTTTGGTGCGCTCGTCTTGGGCGTATTCGAGCTGGAGTCGCTCTCGCATCTTGGCGCGCATTCGGGCTTCGAGGAAAGCGCTCGCGGGGCCGCCGTGTCTGAAGAGGTCGCGTCCTCCGGCGGCGACGGTTCGCCATTTTCCGTCGACGCATTTGACCATGTTGGCGAGCATGATGTGGGCGTGTAGGTGGGGGTCGCCGACTTGGCCTTCGACGCCGCGGGCGGAGCGGTGCAGGGTGACGGTTCCCAGGAGGCCGGAGGTGTCGATGGGTTGGGCGGTCTGGCCGTCGCCGTGGTGTCCGGTCATGCCGTAGGCGACCCAGCCCTCGACGGCGGTGACGGTCTCGCGGACCGATTCGAGGAAGGTGTCCTCGACGAGGTCGGTGAGGGATTGGTCGCCCAGGGCGCCGAGCATTGACCAGCTCTTGGGGAGGTCGATCACGAGGTCGTAGCCGCGGTTGCCCACGCGTACGCGTCGGTCGGCGTTGGCGTTGGCTCGTTCGATGTCGTCCGCGGCCCAGAGCATGGAGGGGTCGACGCCGGCGGCGTTGGCGATGGGGGCCATCTCGGCCAGGGGCGCGTAGTGGGCTTCGCCCTCGCGTTCTAGGCCTCGTTCGAGTTGTTCGAAGCGTTCGATGAGTGTGGTGGAGCCCAGGAGTTCGGCGTGGCTCATCTGGGCGGCCTCGGCGACTTGGCGGACGGCGTCGACGAGTTCGTGGGCGCGAAGTTTGGCGTCGGGGTGGACGGCCGTCTTGGCGTCGATGAGTCGTTCTTGGGTGTGGGGGTCGCGGCCGTCCATGAGGGCGCGGATGCGGTCGAGGTCCTCGACGGTGGTGAGTCGTGTGCCCGCCGCGATCCCGAACTCGCTGAGTCCGCTGCCGACCCATTCCAGGGGGCGCTCACCGGATCCGAGGCGCTGTTGGAGTTGATCGTCGTTCTCGCTCTGGGTCAGGGCGATCTCGGTGTCGCATCCGGACTGGGAGGTGAGTCGGTACTCCACCTGGGCCTTGTCCGGCCCCAGTTTGCGTACGGACCCGCCCACCGCTCACCTCCCTCTCAGATCGCGACACGCCGAAGATTCTGATCTCAGGATACCTGGGTACTTTGCATTATTGAAGGACCTTTGACCCCTGGTTGGGGTTTTGTTGGCGCGGGGGTTGGTGTTGGCCTCGCCCCGTCAGGGGCGGTTGAGCCGGGGCCCGACGAAGGAGGGTCCTGGCGGGTGGGGCCTCGCCCCGTCAGGGGCGGTTGAGCCGGGGCCCGACGAAGGAGGGTCCTGGCGGGTGGGGCCTCGCCCCGTCAGGGGCGGTTGAGCCGGGGCCCGACGAAGGAGGGTCCTGGCGGGTGGGGCCTCGCCCCGTCAGGGGCGGTTGAGCCGGGGCCCGACGAAGGAGGGTCCTGGCGGGTGGGGCCTCGCCCCGTCAGGGGCGGTTGAGCCGGGGCCCGACGAAGGAGGGTCCTGGCGGGTGGGGCCTCGCCCCGTCAGGGGCGGCGTTTGGGGTGTGGGGGTGTGCGGAGGGTGACCTTTTGCCACCCTCCGACACTTCCTTTGTACGCCTTACAGGTAGCGGAGAACGGTGGGGGAAGCAGGCCTTCGTTGACCGCGTGGCGGGTGCGCTTGCGGTTGGCGCGGGTGATGCGGACCTTTCCGTTGTTCGCGTAGTAGGCGGCGATGGCGTGGGCGATCTTGGGGGTGGCGGCGAGGATGTCGACGGGGACGCCGTCGTGGGTGTGGGCCTGGACGCGGTGGGGGTCGGCGCGGCGGTGGGTGATCATGTCGCGGCCTTCCTCGGGGGTGATGGCTCCCTCGGCGATGGCGTCGCGGATGTCGGTGATGGGCATGGGGGTGATGGCTCGGGGCAGGGTGTGGGCCTTCTCGGCCGCGCGGAGGGAGCGGGCGACGGCGCGGTGAAGGTCCATGCGGCCGTCCCATCCGCGTACGGGGGTGGTGGTGACGGTGGTCTGGGTCTTGCGGGCTCCGAAGCCGGTGGCGGCGTAGGTGTTGAGCATGGGGTTGTACATGGGGATCTCCTTGAGCGGCTTCCGGGGCGGGGTACCAATCCCGCCCTTCCAACAACTCTTACTTTACACCACTTTTGGGGGGTGGGCAATTGGGGTGTGGGGGTTTGACCTGGGCTTTTGTGGGGGTCGGGATTTTCTTTTTGGGGGTTTGGGGTTATGTGATTGTTATGGTGGTTTTGGGGTGGTTGGGGTGGGGGTTTGTTGTGTTTTCGCTTGTGGGTGGGGGTTGTTGTTCTCGTTCTTGGGTGGGGGTTCTGGGTCCCTGTTTTGGTTTTTGTGGGTTTCGCCTCGGTTGGGTTTCGTGGTGGTGGGGGGTGGCTGCTTTTGGTGGGGGGTTTTAGGGGTTGGGTGTTTGGTGTGTGGTGGGGTGGGGGTTTGTTTTTTGCCGTGCCACGGGGGTGTTGGTTTTCCTTCCCGTCACCCGTTGTCCGCGCTGTGCGCGACCGGATGTCTCAGGGGCCGCAAGGTGGAGCGCCCTACTGGACGTACGACCTTGCGGCCCCTGGGGCATCTGGTAGGTCTTTGACCGGACAACGGGTGATGGGGAGGAAAACCCTCCTCAACCACAGACCACCCGCACCCGGCCCTGAGGCCCCTCCCCTTCCTGGATCCCCGCGTTCCCGCCGGAGGCATGAGTCTTGACCTGGGCCCCGCGCGCTCCCGCACCAGGCGATCAAGGCAGAGGATCGCCTAGCTCTCCTGGGCCGCCCGAGACGGTCCAGGAGAGCGTCCGGCGTCGACCACCACCAGCCCCACGCTCTTGGCCCCACATCCGCCTCCTGGTGGCCCGCCACGTTTGGTCTCGCGGCCCCGCTCACGTACTTCGCCCCCACGCGTGCGCTCACGTGCCCACCCCCGTTCCCTCGCGGGTCGCACGCCTGGTGCGGGTGGGGTGGGAGCGCGGGGACGGCTCCTGTGGCTCGTGGACTTCGAGGCACGGGCTCCAAACACGACTGGCGGGCCGCCGAAGGCGGTCGCGCCGTCCTTGGCCTGGACCCGACGTAGGAGGGTCTGGTCGAGGACGGTGCCAGGGGTGGGGTGGCTCGGTCGTCGTGTTCGGGGGCCGTGGCCTCGAAGTCCACGAGGCAGGGGGGCGGTTCCCGTGTTCTCAGTCCGTGTCGGTGGGGGCGTGGCGGGGGAGGCGGTGCCTCCGGTGGGGGAGCGGTATCCGGCGACGCTGCCGGGGCGGTTGTTCCACCAGTCGAGGAGGTCCTTGAGGTGGAATTTGGCTCGGGTGTGTGGGGGAGGCGGTCGGGTCGGTGGCCCTCGATGGTGTCGGGGAGGGCGTGGGGGGTCTTGCGTTTGTATTGGGAGACGGTGCTGCGGTTGACGCCGATGAGGGTGGCGAAGCGGCCGAGGGTGACCTCGCTGTGGGGGTCGTGGCCGGGTAGGTCGACGGTTTTGTTGCGGCGGGGTTCGAAGGGGGTGAGTTTGGCGGGGTCGTAGAGGCCGACTTGGACGCTGCCTCGGGTGATGGGTGGGCGGTTGTTCCACCAGTGGACGAGGTCGGCGAGGCGGTAGTGGTGGGTGGGGCGGCCGCGGGTGGGGTGGGTGGGTGTGGGGAGGGGGTGGGGAGGAGGTTGGGGTCTTTGTCGCGGGTTTGGGTGACTAGGTGGGTGGAGACGTCGATGAGGGTGGCGAAGGCGGTGAGGGTGGTGGGGGTGTCGGGGTCGTGGTCGGGTGGGTCGATGGGGGTGGGGTGTTGGTAGCGGATGAGGGTGCGGGTGGTTTCGGGGGTGGGGAAGTCGGGGTTGTCGTAGGGGAGTTGGCGTAGGGCGTAGCTTTCGCTGAGGCCGTGGCGTTGGGCCCATTGGGCGAGGGTGATCAGGCCGTCGGGGTCGTTCATGTGGGCTCTCGTGTTTTGGGTAGACTGCTGGAGTCTCCTGGCCCGTGATGCGGGTGGGGTGGCTTCTGTTGGGCGGCTCGGGGTACCACCCCGTTTTCGGGGCCCCGTGAGGGGATCCGGGCCGCCCTTTTTGTTTCCTCCAGCGGTTCCCATGGTACTGACTTTTGGGGTGTCGGGAGAGCCCGTGTTGGTGTGGCTGGGGCGGGTTTCGTGGGTGTCGTTGAGGCTCGCACCCTGGGTTCCCAGGCTCGCTACGACGGCGGGATCTGTGCGCGGGGGCCGTGGGCGTGAGGAGCGGGGACGGCCCCCGACCTGGGCAGGTCGGGGGCTGTCGTGGTGTTCAGCCGCAGTCGAGTCCGCAGCCGGGGCAGATGAGGACTTCACCCTGAGAGTCGGCCAACCGTTGCCCGGGGCCGGAGAAGACCTCGCAGAACTCGGGCCGTGAAGCGGGCCATGTGCCCTGGACGACGCGCCGTCCGGGGTAGACGAAGTCAACGGTGAAGCTGTTCACCTCTTCCTGATTGCCTTGGTCGTCCGTGCCGGGGTGCCCGTGCCAGTAGACCTTCTCCTCTCGCCAGGTGTACCCCTGGGGCAGGGGTCCGGGCTCGTAGGGCGGCAGCTGATCCGCTGGGAGCAGCGAGTGGATGTGCTCCTGCGCTCCGGGGAGGGCGAGAGCGGAGTTAGCGGTGCTCATGGGGTCCGCCTTCTGTGTTGAGTTATCAAGTGGTGCCTTGTGGAGGTGCCGTGGTCGCGGGTTCGGGGTGGGGCGACGGAGTGAATGCGTCAGCACCCGTAGGGCGCGACGTAGTCGCGTTCACGCAGTCGTCCCAGTCCGGTTCCGTGACAGGCTTCGGGAACAAGGGCCACTTGGTGGTTCAACGGTGAGGCGGGCGGCGTGCACTGGCTGTGGGGTGTTGCTGAGGCGGGGAGTGGGTCTTGGCCGCTGTCGGTGTGGGTTGGTCTGGTGTCCTTGGGCGTGCGGAGAACCAGCGGGTGTGTTGGCTGGTGGGGAGTGGTCGTGGCTGGCTTGGCGAGTCCAGTGGGCGTGGTGGCGTCTGAGCTGGAGGAGAGCCGCCTTGTGGGGTCGAGCGGAGTGAGTGCGTGAGCACCTGTGGGGCGCGACGTGGTCGGGTTCACGGAGTCGGCCCGGCCTGGTTCCGTGGCAGGGTTTGAGCGCGAGGGGCCTGGGTGACTCGACGTGAGGTGGGTGGAGGGCGCTCGCCGGGGTTCGCGGTCGAGGAGGGTTGGGGGTGCCTCCTCGACCGTGGCGGTTCTAGGCGTCGTAGCCGTTGTGGATCAGGGTGCGTTTTTCGTCGCGCCACTGGCGGCGCTGGAGCTTGGCGCCGCTCCTGCGGATGTGGGGTCCTTGGCGGCGTCGCGTCTGGGGGTGGTCCAGGTGGGCGTCTTTGGATTCGGAGGAGTAGAACAGTCGCTCCAGCCGGTCCGTCTGGGGGCGTTTCACCTTCGGTTCGGTGTGGACGGGCATCGTGACCTCTTCTTTTGGTCGGTGGGTGTTGCTCCTGGTGTGGGTGCCTGGGCCGCGGGTTCGGGGTGGGGCGAGCGGAGTGCATGCGTGGGCGCCCGAAGGGCGCGAGGTGGTCGCGTTCACGGAGTCGGCCCGGCCGGGTTCGGTGGCGGGCTCCGTCGCCAGGGGCGGGACGCCGATGTGGGGGAGGGGTGTGGGTGCGGCGCTGGGGTGTGGTGGGTGTGGGGGCGGCGGGGCCGCCCCCACGAGGGGGTTAGACGGTCGGGGGAGGTCGTGTCCGGCGGCCAGGTCCAGGAGGTGGTCGTCGTAGGCGGTGTCGGTGGCGGGGGACCCGTCCTGGGTCAGGAAGCCGTTCTCGGTGGTGTCCCAGGCGGCGGTGGCGTTGGCCTTGGGGGTGGTGGCGCTCATGGGGTCCTCCTGGCGCGTTCCCCTGTGCGGGGCCGCGTTGGCGTGTTCTGACGCCCTGAGCAGCGCAGGCGGTGAAGGGCGGGGTGTCAACTCGGTGGCCCGTTCGGGCGTGGTGTTTCGCCCCGTCCGGGGCAAGGGGTGCCGACGGAGTCGGCTCCTTTGTCGCGGGGCGAAAGACCTCGTTCGGACGGAGTAGCCGCCGGGTTGACTCCCCGTCCGCGCCTGCGACGCTCGTGGGGGCAGAGCACGGCGGGCTCGTGCGGGGGTGGGGTGGGGGGCGTGTGGGTGCCGGGGCCGAGGGCGGGGGTGCTGCGGGTGTGGGGAGCGCGGTGCCCTCGGCGGGCACCCGGGGCGCACGGCGGGCGCGGGGGCGCACGGCGGGCACCCGGGGAGCACCCGGGTGCCGGGGCGGCTCGGGGCGGGTTCGACGGGGTCACTCTTGGTCCCACGTCGCTTGCTGTTCGCCTTTGGTTGGGACCTCATCAGCCGGTCTGGGCGACCGCTCTGCCCTGGCCTCATGCGCTGGTGTTCGGCCAGCGCATGAGGCCACGGACCCGAGACTCAGGATCCGCTGAGAAGGACCCTTAGTCGCGCACTCGTTCAAAGCCCATGTGGGTGCTGGTCATAACCGGGCAGGGGTGTCCATTCTTGGAGACGTCGATCGATCCGTTGTGGGTCGTGATGTCGATGGGTCCGGGGTGGAAGCGTCGACGTTGATGTTGCCGCTGTGGGCACTGATCTGGGTGTGGGTGCCGGTCGAGGCCATGCGTACATTGCCGTTGAAGGTGGTGACGTTCGTGTTGCCGGTGGCGTGCCTGATGGTGATGTTGCCGTTGTGGCTGTGGCAGGTGGCGTTCTGTGCTGAGTCGATGTTCAGTTCCGCGTTGTGACCACTGAAGTGGATCGTCTCGAGGTGGCCGATGGTCCGCACTGATCCGTTGGTGGCATGGGCGTGGAGGTTGGAGCCCTGGGGGAGTCGCACGGTCGCGGTGATCGTTTCGCTCATCGTCATCGTTCCGTTCTCGATGACGTGGCGCCCGGCGAAGTTGTTGACCATGATCACCGTCGCGTCGTTGGAGTAGTTGAGTGTGATGCCGTTGGTCGTCCGCGCAGAGGCGGCCTCCGGCAAGCGGATGTCCCAGTGGCCGTGTGTGCTGGTGCAGGTGAGCGCGTCGATGACCTCGGGTGCTGCGGAGAGTTCCAGCGTGGCTCGCGTCAGGTTGGGGACGACCTCAACGGTCAGATCGAGGGTGTCGGCTTCGAGGGTGAGGTTCTGTGGGCCTGTGGTCGGAGCGGAACGGATCACGGTGGGCATGTGGGGGTGTCTCCTTGGTGTGTGGCCTGGGCGCTCACATCCACCAGGCGAAGTTGGTGGTCTGGGGCGGTAGTCCGAGGAGTGGGCGTGGTGGACAGAGAACATCGGGGCCACCCGTGTCCATGGGTGGCCCCGACGGAGGAGAGCAATCAAGGGGTGAGGGGCGGGCCTCGGCCCGCCCCTCTAGGAGCTAGTTGCTCTTGGGCTCCAGGTACTCGCGTCCGGCGCCCTCCTCCGGGGTGAAGTTGATGTGGTTCAGGACCCACCGGAGTTCCGCGTAGGTGCGGCCGTTGTAGGTGTTGGTGACGGCGTACATGTCGCCGAGGTGGAAGGTCGCGGCAACGTCGGGGACCGTCTGGGACTTGGGGAAGCGGGTCTGCACCGTGGAGATCAGGTAGTCGGGGACGAAGATGGAGAGGAGGCGCGACTTCTGTTCGCCCTCTTCGGTGATGGAGATGGTCTTGACCCGCAGGAGGGAGTAGTGCCCGCCGTCCTTCTTCGTTCCGTGGACCACCTTGACGATGAATCCCGTCACCTTGCACTCCACGAAGCTGTTGACCTGCCACCGAAGGTCGTGAACCGGGATCTGGGTGGAGCGCTGGAGAGCCGTCTTCTTGTTCGTAGCCATGGTCGTTGTTCCCTTCGGTCCGCCGGGGTCCGCTGTTCTTCAGCGGCGAGAGGGCCCGTGCCCTCTCTGGCTGGTCGACGTCCGTGGTGCGGGAGGACGGAGGGCAACTCGGTGGCCCGTTCGGGCGTGATGTTTCGCCCCGCCCGGGGCAAGGGGTGCCGACGGAGTCGGCTCCCTTGTCGCGGGGCGAAAGATCTCGAACGGACGGAACAGCCGCCGAGTTGACCGGAGGACGAGTGCGCCACAGTCTGGCCAAGGCCAGGTGAGGGGACGGGGTCGACCACCGAAGGACAGTGGCCGTTCGGACCGATGGGTGGGGACACCGTCATGGCGGCGAAGGAGATATCGCGGACATGAGTCACGTCCGTGGCGGTTTCGCGGCGACGGTAGGAGAGCGGAGGGCGCGGGGTGGTGCGGCGCTGTCTGTAGGGCCACGGGGGAGGAGGCGCTCCGGTCGCTTCTGTAGGTGGTCCCGGATCGGAGCCGTGGGGTGGTGCGAGGTGGGCTCCGTTCGGATCCGTTTTCGAGGTCGGTCTGAGTAGGCGAGCCGAGATCGTGGGTTGGAGGGCGTGGGCTCGTGGTCTATTACCGGGTAATACCGCCCCCGGTTCGGGGGCGATCGCGCGGGTGACCAGGTCGGGGTTGGCCCAGGAGCAGCCCGGGGTGGTTGGCCAGGTTCGGTATCGGTCGAAGCTGGAGGTGAGAGCGCCCCCGTCGGGGCCCCGGGGGCGCTCCACCCTCCACACTCAGCTCGTTCGTGAGGGGAGCTGGTTGATGTGTTCTACCGGGCGCGATGCGGGCTCGTGGTGTCCGTGATCGGACACGGCTGATTTTGGTTCTCTTCCCCTGTTGGGCGGCGGTCTCGTGGGTGAGAACTAGATGAGTGTTTCCACGGGGTGCGTGGTCTGAGCATGAGGCGAGGGGGCCCAGGGTCGAGTTGTGACGCAAGGCCTGAACTCCTTCGAGGTCCGGTGGTTGCGCCACGCCCGCACTCACCTGTTCCAGCAGTTCCCCTACCTGCCCCAACAGAGCGGCTACAACAAGCGCCTACGCAAAGCTGCCGGACTGAACCAGACCCTCATTCGCCACCTGGCCACCGGCACCGGCGCCTGGACCGACAATGTGTGAGTCCTCGATTCCACGCCGGTCGAACGCGCCCGCTCCCGCGAGATAGTCCAACGCTCGGACCTGACGGCATGGGCCGCCTACGGGTGCTGCGTCCCGCTCCCGGTTCCTTTGGGGGCTGCGCCCGCACCTGGTGTGTACACCAGGCGGCCTCCCAATCGCCTTCGCCCTGCCCAGTGCCAAGGTCGACGAGCGCACCACCCCGGTGGACATGTTCGGGGTCGACCCCGGCCTAGTCGCCCAACGCCCGGGCAGACGCTGATAGCGGACAAGAACTGTGACGGGCGCGACTTCGAACGCGCTTTGGCCGAAGCGGGCCTGCATCTGCTGCGGCCGTTGCGGCAGGTCATCGAGTCCATCAACCAGACGTTCAAGGGCCAGCTGAACCTGGAGCGCCACGGCGGACGCACTCCGGGTGGGGTGATCGCCCGGGTGCTCCAGCGGTTCCTGGCGCTGACCGCGGTGATCTGGCACAAGGGTCGCACCGGGCAACCGGTCCTACGATCGTTGACGGCCTACGACCACTGATCCCTTGGAATCACTCATCTTGAGGCGGCCGCTGGCATAGATAAGTTCACCCGTGCCTCGTCTCAAGGTGCGGCTCCCCTGTGACGGCATGTACGGAAGAGAGGCAGGTGTCGCGATGGTGTTCGGACGTGGGGTGTTGTTCTCGGGTCGCGGGGCGCTGGTAGGACCGAACGGTACGGTGAGGCTGATGACGTTGAGGTCTCAGGGGGGACTATGGGTCAGTTGACCAGCACCCATGAGATCGAGGAGCGCGCTAGCACCGTGATCAAGCGCTACCGTTCCTGGGACCGTGGGGAACCTCAGGTGGAGTGGCGAGCTTTGACGCTGTTGGCTGAATACGCTCCGGGTTTGGCCGCTTCGCCTTTGAGGTTCGCGGCTGATTCCGGATCTCCCATGGTGGTCATGTCTCGGTTGAACGGTGTGCCTTTGAGGGGTGGGGTCGTGGACTCGCTCAAGGTCGTCGAAGTGGCTCGGGCGGTTCACGAACTACATACGGCGGTTCCTGAACACGTGTTGAACTCGCTGCCGCCGAGTTCTTGGAATCCCGCCGTGGCTGTTTCCAAGGCCAGGAGGTGGAGGGCTGAGGAGGTCGGGTCTGACGATCGCTGGGGGCGCACGGTGGCCAGGGCGTTCGGTGTTGGGACTGGCTGGGTCGAGGAGCACAGGCTGGACGCGGTCGTTGAGGCTGATGTCGAACCGGTCTTTGGCATGGCGGATGGGAATCTGGCCAACTACTTGTGGGATGGGTCCAGGGTGAGGTTGGTGGACTTCGAGGACTCGGGGAGAAGCGATCGTTGTTTCGAGATCGCCGAGTTGGTCGAGCATCCTTCCGTGTGGGTGGACAGTCGGACCGATGTCCCCGCGCTGCTGGCGTGTATGAGGTTGTCGCACGCTGAGGAGAAGAGGTTTCTCGTGCTTCGGCGGGTGCTGGCGTTCTTGTGGTTGATCATGATGCTGCCTGGGAGGGAGGGCCATAGGCGCAACCCTCCGGGTGCCCTCGAGTCCCAGGCCCGGCATGTGTTGTCCCTAGCCTGAAGGCCGTTTCGGGCTCTGGTGCTTGTCGATTGATGGGCTCCGCGCTGCGCTGACCTACGAGGGCGCGTGCTGAGGCCGGTTGGCCTCAGCACGCGCGGCCCCTATCCGGGGCTAGTGGGAATCGGCCTGCGTCAGGGTCTCGTCGTAGAGCCGCTCGTACTGGTCGGTCACGGCCGACCAGCTGAAGTTGGCTCGCACATGCTCGACTCCGTTCTGTGCTCGCAGTCGTCGTTCAGCGGGGTGAGCGAGAGCCTTCGTCAGAGTGGCCGCCAGGTCGGAGACGTCGTCTGGCTTGACGGTCCATCCATTGGCCTGGGGCCCCTCGGAGGTGATGAGGGTGGCCGGTCCACCGGTGTTTGTCGCCACGGGCGGGGTGCCGCACGCTTGGGCCTCGATGTAGACCATGCCGAAGGATTCGTTCACGGCGGGCGCCGCCATGAGGTCGGCGCAGTTCATTCCCAGCGGGAGTTCGTCATGGCCCCGCCAGCCGATGAAGTAGACGTCCTCGCTGATTCCGAGTCGGCGGGCCGTGATCAGCGGGTGCTCTCCTTCCGCCTCTCCGGGGTAGCCTCCCCAGACCAACAGCACGGGGCGCACCTGGGAGGTGCGCACTACGTTGGCGAACGCCTCGAGGAGCAAGTCGAGCCGTTTGACCTGCTGGTATCGCCCGACCCAGAGAAGAGTGGGGCGGAGTCGGCCTCGTGTGTCGTACATTCGGGCAAGGTCGGCGTCGCTGTAGCGGATGCTCCCTTCTTCCTGTCCCGGTGCCCATCCTCGGGGGTCTTCGACCAGCCACCGGCGCAGGTAGCCCATGCGCTGTTCGTCGGTGAGGTCTCGCGGGGCGAAGTTGTTGATTTCGACCCCGTTCGGGATGACGGTGACCTCTTCGCCCGGTACGTCGAGGAGTCGGTCGATCTCATGGCGGTCGCTCTCGGAGACAGCGACGAGGCGTCCTGCTCGCTGGAGGTGGTCACGCATCCGTCGGCTCCACGTGTGCGCGTGGGGCCACTGACGCCAGTCGGTTCGGAGCAGGTTCTTCTCCTCCTGGGTGAGGGGGTAGCGGCGTTCCAGGTCTCGCAGCCGTTCGTCTCGGTTACGCTCACTCAGTTCCGGGTGCAGGTGGTCCTGGAGGAAGGCGGGTGATCCCATCTTCTGGGCCAGCCGTGTGACTTGCTGGGCTCGGTCCAGGAGCTTCAGATCGGTGCCATGGAACGTGGTCACCGATGGAGTGGTGCCATACGCGCTTCCGACGGCTTCCTGTAGGTGGCTGAGGTGGTGGAGGTGGACCAGATCCGTCTGAGCTGCGTTCAGCGTCAGGTGCCGCTTCCACGCCCGGGTGATGTGCTCGATGGTCTCGGGCTCGACCGCGGTGAAGATGCGATCGGGCGCTTGGGGCCCTCGGTCCTCGTAGGAGGGGTGGAAGGGCGCGGGTCCCTCCATGGAGGGGCCGCCTTCCTTGTAGGACTGGGCGGAGGCGGTGTAGTCCATGGCCTCCACCTCCAGTCCGTCGTAGAAGGTCTGGGCGTTGCTGAGCTGGGAGGGCCCACCGAGAGAGCCACACAGGATGCGTGAGGTGTGGCCTCGTGATTCGAGCTGGTGGGCGAGATATCGAATGACCTGCGCGGATCCTCCTCGGGGAAGAACTGCACCACGCTGTCGATCTTCATTCACGCTCTCCTATTCATCGGATGATGGGATGTATTTGGTTATGGGTTGTCGATGGTGACGGGGGTGCCGGTTCGGGCCGAGGCGAGGATCGCTTCGGTGACCGCGACGGCCGCCGCGCCCTCACGTAGCGTCACCAGGGGACCCATCTGGCCGAGCAGGGTGTCCCTCATGGCTCGGTGCTCAGCCGCGAAGGGAAGTTCTCCCTGTGCGGGATAGGTGATCACCAGGCCAGAGGAGCTGCCAGGGAAGGACCCGTCGGGCCTGTTCCCGTGGGCGTGAGCTCCGTTGAGGTAGTGCGTGACGGTTCCGGCGAGAGCGTCCGCTACCAAGCACCCTCGCTCCGTGTAGACGGTGACCTGCCGTTCCTTGCGAGGGGAGACCCAGTTGGTGTCCAGGGTGGCCAACCCACCGTGGGTCAGTCTGCACAGGACGGTCGCCAGATCCTCCGTTCCACGGCCGCTGACGGCACCGACGTTGGCGCTGACCTGGTGGATGGAGTCACCGGTGAGCCAGCGGATGAGGTCGATGTCATGAATCGCCAGGTCCCGGACCACACCGACGTCCTGGATTCTCGCGGGGAAGGGTCCTTGACGGCGTGTGGTGATCTGATAGATCGGGCCGAAGTCCTCTTCGGTCAGTAGTCTGCGCATCTCTCGGACCGCGGGGCTATGCCGTTCGGTGTGTCCAACGGCGGACACGACATCGGCTTCCTCGAAGGCATCGACCAGGCGCGTCGCTGATCGCAGATCGTGGGCGAGCGGCTTTTCGATCAGCGCGGGCACGCGAACCTTGGCCAGCTGAAGGCCGATGTCTTCGTGGTGTCGGGTGGGGGCCGCGACCACGCAGTAGTCGACCCCGAGCCGCAGGAGTTCCTCCACCGTGGCGACGGCGGGGGCTCCCACCGTCGAGGCACGACGTTCGGGGGAGGGGTCCATGACCCCGGCCAGGCTGAGCCCGTCCATCTCCTTCACGGTTCGGGCGTGCACCGTACCGGCCCAGCCCAATCCGATGATTCCCACTCGCAGTGAGTCGTTCATGCTGATTCCTTTCGAGGGAAGTGAGTGAGGGCCGTGGCCCGATCCGGAGTCTCCGGATCGGGCCACGGCCCTGTGAGGACTACCTACTTGGATCCCGAGGACTTCCAGTTGGAGACTCGGTCACGCTCCTGCCTCAGCCATTCCGGGATGGCGTGGGGGTTGTCGTTCATCCAGGAGATGTAGCGGGAGACACCCTCGGCGAGGCTGATCCGGGGGTCCATTCCAGGGACTGGGACATGTGGTCGATGTCCGCGTACCCACCCAGGGGGTCCTGCCCCATGCGGGGGCGTCCGTGACCACGGCCTCGGGGAAGTGGCCCTTGACCAGGTCGGCGGCTTCACGGACGGTGGTCGCCGTTCCGGTTCCGAGGTTGAGGATCCGTCGACTCGCTCCCTCCGCGACTAGCGCCCTGCAGATTCCCTCAGCCGCGTCGTCCACATGGATGCGATCACGGATCGCCCGGCCCCCGTTGATCAGTGGCAGTTCCTGGCCCAGATAGGCGTACATGGAGAACTGGGCGATGACCCACGAGAACGCGCCCGGTTTGGGAACCTGTCCCTCGCCATAGACGCTGAAGGGGCGGATGATGCTGTAGTCGGTTCCGGTCTTGGACAGCAGCTGGCTGGTGTGGCGCTCCCCCACTCCTTGGCGCTGGCGTAGGGGTTGAGGGGAGCGGTGGGCATCTCCTCACTGAAGGCCTCACCACCGACTCCGTTTCCGTAGACCTGGGCGGAGGAGACGAATACGAACCTCTTCACCGAAGAAGTCCGCGCCACGGCACGGACGATGTTGTCCATACCGGCCATGTTGGAGGCGAAGGCGATCTCCGGGTTGTTGGTGCAACCGGCCACCGTCGAGTACGCCGCGGCGTGCAGGACGTAGTCACTGTCGTGCACCAGGGATCGGACGAGTGTCTCGTCGAAGACATCGCCGTGGACGACCTCGGGAGAGGTCTGGTCGATTCCGAGCAGCTCGGACGCCTCGGTGGCGTTGTAAGCGGAGAAGTTGTCGAGGATGGTGACGTTGGCGCCCACCCGGCGCAGGCGGTGGTAGATGCGGCTACCGATCAGTCCGGCCCCGCCGGTCAGCAGGACGCGGGCCCCCTCCAAGGAGGCAAGTGGATCGTTGGTGGTCATGTCGTGGTCCCTTCGTTCGTGTTGATCTGTGCTCAGTCGCAGATGATGAGGCCCGTGTGCTTCGTGACCTTGAAGTGGCCCTTCTGGGTGATGATCTGGTTCACCTGGTGGCCGACCCTGCAACGGAGTTCCTCGAAGAAGCCCTCGCCCAGGTCCAGGCCGGGGATGGAGGATGCGCTGCAGTGGTTGTGGCTCTGGTAGAAGTCGAGGAAGGCCCCCGTGCTGGGGAAGAGAAGCTCGTCCTTCCACGCGTGGGTCCTCACGTTGCGGAAGTGGCGCTGGAGCTGCTCCTGGCCGTTGGTCAGGGAGATCCGGTTCTTGGGGCTGGACTTGAAGAGCGCGGAGGGGACGTCATTCATCTGGCGAAGGGCCTTGAAGTGGACCTCGTGCATCTCCCCCAGAGAGTCGGGGTGGTCCGTGCCAAGGATGAAGAGACCTCCCGGCCGCAGGACCCGGGCGGCTTCGGCCAGCGCCTGATCGATGTCATCGACGTAATGCATCATGTAGAGCGCGATGGCCCGGTCGAAGGACGAGTCCTGGAACCGCCCGAGCTCGTCGGCGCTCCCCTCCACCCACTCGGCCTGGATGTCGGCTCCGTCCAGACGCTTGCGTGCGCTCTGAAGGATGCCGGGGGCGACATCCAGGCCGACGAAACTTCCAGCGGGCATGTGTGGGAGCAGTTCTTCGATGATGAAGCCGTTCCCGCAGCCAAGGTCGAGCAGCTTCTCGTCACCTCGCAGGGCGAGCTGTTCGGCCAGGCGCTGGGGAAGGGGGTCGGGTTGGACCCGTACTGCTTGTGGGCGTGCTGCTTTCCGACCAACATTCGGTCGGTGTTGAAGTAGTAGCTGGCGGCGTCCTTGGGAGTCAGCCGGAAGTAGTCCTCGGGGTCAGGTCGCGTGTTCATGGTGAGACTTCCTTTCTGATGGACGGCGCCGCCCACGTCGGTTGACGTGGGCGGCGCTGAGAAAGACCGGCCTGGTGCCCGCGTTGAAGGCGGACATCAGGCCCTGGTTCATGTGGTGGTTCGGGGAGTGCTCGTCAGAGGAAGTCGCGGTGGATTCGGGACGCCTGGGGCCCCTCGGCTCCCTGGTACTTGCCGTCGTACAGGGTGATCTCGCCCTGGGGCTTCCAGAAGATCACCTGGGCGATGCGCATGCCGGGGTAGATCTTCACGGGCTGCACCACGTGCAGCTGGAGGGTGAGGCGACCGTGGGACCCGATGTCCACCAGGCCGCACGAGAGGTGACTGAAGATGCCAGTTCGCGCTGCGCCGGACTTGGAACCGAAGGTCGGGGCGTAGTGGTCGCTGCCGATCACCTCTCGCGAACTGGCGAGGTAGATCTTGTTGGGGGTCAGGAGCAACCCGTCCTTGGGGATCAGGGTCTCTTCGGTCTCGTTCTCCTTGTGGACGTCCAGTTCGACGTCCTTGTAGGTGAGGACGGTGTCTCCGAGGTGGAAGTCGTAGCTGTTGGGCTGGACGTTCTTCACGTTGAACGGCTCGATGCGAATGCGCCCGGAGGCGTGCTCTCGCTTGATTTCCGCGCCGGTCAGGATCATGTGCGGTTTCCTGTTCTAGGTGAGGTGTGCGGGGGAGCGGTGTTGGCCACCGAGTGCTGTCCGAAGAACCCGGTGTAGGAGAGGTGCTCTCCCACGGGCTTCCAGAAGCAGACCTGACCGAGCTTCATGTGGGGGTACACCCGCAGAGGCTGGATCACCTTGAGTTCGAGCGTCCACTGGTGCGCGGTCCCGAGGTTTCCCAGGTCCGCGGCGTACTGGACGAAGAGCCCGAGGCGGCCGATCGAGGAGCGGCCGATGAGGGTCGTGACGTAGTCACTGCCCCCGATCTCCTCGACGGTGGTGCCGAGGTAGATGCGGCCGGGTCGGAGGACCAGGCCCTCAGGAGGGATGACGAAGTCCTCCAGTGGCTGAGGCCCCGTGGAGTCGATGACCTGGCTGCTGTGGGTTCGTAGTACGGGCCCCAACCTGTAGTTGTGGCTGACCGGGTTCGTGTTCTGCGGTTCGTAGGGCTCGATGTGGAGCTTTCCCGCTTCCCGCTCACGAGCGATCTCGGTTCCGGTGAGGATCATCGCGCCACCCGCTCGATCAGGTAGGAGGCCTGAGCCCTGAGCTTGTCCAGGTCTCCGTCGTTCACGATCTGGTAGTCCGGGTCACGACTCACGGGCACCTCGGTCACGTGCTTGTCGTCTCCTGCGGTGAGGTCCGCTCGCTTCTGCTTCCGCTGGCGGCGGAGCTGGTCCGGAGCGGTGACCTGAACCAGGGTGAAGCCCAGGTTCGCGAGCTTCGGAGCGGCGTCGCCTCGCATGTCGTCGCAGATCGGAATGTGGTCGAGGTCCAGGTCCGCGACTCGTTGAGCGATGTCGTCGATGAGCGCGTTGGGATTGATGCGCTTCAGGTTCTCTCCGAGGACGTTGAGCAGCATTCCGTCCTGCTGGTAGGCGTCCTGGAGAGGGAGACCCGCTCGTTCGTAGACGTACCTCTGGATGTCGTAGAGGGGCTCAGCGATCTTCACGACGCTGCTGTTCCAACCGCGCGACGTGGCCTCTTCGACGAGAAGGTGCGCCAGCGTGCTCTTCCCGGCTCCGGGGAGCCCGTAGAGGGCGATCTTCGGAGTCATGTCATCTCCTTTCCTGTGAAAGGCAGGTGCTGACCTGGTGGCCAGCGCCTGGCCGGCTCCCTGCCGGCGCGATGCGATCCGGGGGCGATCCAGGGTGGGTGACAAGGTGGAGCGCCCGCAGCGAAGCGAGGACGAACGACCTTGGCGCCCACCCTGGGCGTCCCCCAGCATCAAGTGCCGGTAGGGAGTCGGCTGGCGCGGCTGGCCCTATGGGCCAGCCGTTACACAGGAGAGGCCGTGTTGCGAGATGGCGTTCTACGTGGTGTGGGGGAGAGGGTCGTGCTTGGGCTTGGAGAGGTGTGTTGCGGGTGCCGAAGTCTGCCTGGGCCGCTTCCGGGACCCGGGGAAGGTCGGGTCCGTCTGGATCTATTACCGGGTAATACCGGTGAGGTTCGCGAACCTCGAGGAACACCTGGGTCGAGTCGTGGGTCCGGTGTGGCCACGTCCGAACACGGCGAAAGGTGCTTCTGGCAGCTGCGCGGGGATTCTTCTCGAACAGGGGAGGAAGAAGCATGCGGATCCTGTGGGGTTACCCCGAACGCATGAGTGGCGCCGAGCAGAACCTGTTGCTCTGTCGGACACGCTCACTCGTAGTGTGTGATCCAGGGTGAGGCTCCACGGTCCTTGGCGAGCGGCAAGGGCCTCTTCATGGCGGGCACGGGTCGCTTCTTCTGGCCGGGGCCTCCGTGCTGGGGCTTCGTCCACGAGGAGG